>NZ_JBFBDY010000046.1:0-4890 GCF_040683475.1 Kitasatospora sp. NPDC093558
GGCGTCGCGGCACCCGGCCTGATCCGACAGGCCCGCCCTGGTACCGCGAGGTCAACGCCGAAGGGCGCCACCGTCGTTGACGGTGGCGCCCTTCGGGTCTCGCGGCTCAGATCTCGCCGCGCAGCTTGGCCAGCGCCTCGGCGAGGATCGCCTCGCCGTCGGCGTCGGTGCGCCGCTCGCGGACGTAGGCGAGGTGGGTCTTGTACGGCTCGTTGCGCGAGGGGGCGGGCGGGTTGTGCTCGTCCTGCCCGGCCGGGAAGCCGCAGCGCGGGCAGTCCCAGGTGTCCGGGATGACGGCTTCGGCGGCGAAGCTGGGCTTGGTCTCGTGCTTGTTGGCACACCAGAAGGAGATCCGGTTGCGGGGGGCGGACTCGCCGCGCTCCGCCTCGCCCATCGGGCCGGCTCCGACCCTGCTGCCACGGATGGCGTTGCCACTTGCCACGGTCTGACTCCCTGCGTGCTGGTACGCCGACCCGCCGCGGTGCGCGTCGGTGGCGAAAGTCGTCCTAGTGTAAGCAGGAGTTAAGGGTGCGCCACCATCGCCTCCGCCCCCGACCGTCCCAGGATAGGCGCTCGGGCGACGGGGCGTCAGGCTTGTGCGGGCTCCGGTACCAGCGGGGGTGTCCGACCGGGACTAGCCCTTGTACTTGAGCAGCAGGCTCAGCACGATGATGGACGCGAACCAGCCCAGGCCGACCACGATCGTGATGCGGTCGAGGTTGCGCTCGGCCACCGCGGAGCCGCCGCCGGTGGACATCGCGCCACCGCCGAACATGTCGGACAGGCCGCCGCCCTTCCCCTTGTGCAGCAGCACGAGCAGGATCATCAGCAGGCTGAAGATGATCAGGGCAATCGAGAACCCGAGAACCACGACGGGACCAACTCTCTCGTATCTTCGGCGAAGGGGCCGGGCCGCTTCCGGCGGTCCGGCCCCAAAGCCTACGTTGCTGCGGCGGCGTTAGCCTACTGCCTGGTCACGGTAGCGCACGATCTTGGCGAACTCGGCGGCGTCCAGCGAGGCACCGCCGATCAGGCCGCCGTCGATGTCGGGCTTGGCCATCAGGCCGGCCGCGCTCGACGACTTGACCGAACCGCCGTACAGCACGCGGACCTTGTCGGCCAGCGCGCCGTCGTACAGCTCGGCGATCCGCTTGCGGATGGCGGCGCAGACCTCCTGCGCGTCCTCCGGGGTGGCCACCTCGCCGGTGCCGATCGCCCAGACCGGCTCGTACGCGATCACGACGGTCTCGGCCTGCTCGGCCGGGACGTCCTTGAGGCCGCCGTCCAGCTGGGCCAGCGTGTGCTCGACGTGGGTGCCGGCCTTGCGGACCTCCAGCGGCTCGCCGATGCACAGGATCGGGGTGATCCCGGCCCGGTAGGCGGCCTTGACCTTGGCGTTGACGATCTCGTCGGTCTCGGCGTGGTACTGGCGGCGCTCGGAGTGGCCGATCACCGCGTAGGTGCAGCGCAGCTTGGCCAGCATCGGGCCGGAGACCTCGCCGGTGTAGGCGCCGGAGTCGTGCTCCGAGATGTCCTGCGAGCCGTACTTGATCTTCAGCTTGTCCGTCTCGACCAGCGTCTGCACCGAGCGCAGGTCGGTGAACGGGGTCAGGACGGCGACCTCGACGGCCGCGTAGTCCTTGTCGTTCAGGGTGAAGGCGAGCTTCTGGGTGTGCTGGATGGCCTCGAGGTGGTTGAGGTTCATCTTCCAGTTGCCCGCCATGAGCGGGAGACGTTCGGTCATTGCGTTCAGCCTTCCAGGGCGGTGAGACCCGGGAGCTGCTTGCCCTCCAGGTACTCCAGGCTCGCGCCACCGCCGGTCGAGATGTGTCCAAAGGCGTTCTCGTCGAAGCCCAGGATGCGGACGGCCGCGGCGGAGTCGCCGCCGCCGACCACGGTGAAGCCGGGGCTGTCGAGCAGCGCCTGCGCGACGGCCTTGGTGCCGTTGGCGTAGTCGGGGTGCTCGAAGACGCCCATCGGGCCGTTCCAGAACACCGTGCCGGCGTCGGCCAGCTTCGCCGCGTACAGCTCGCGGGTCTTCGGGCCGATGTCCAGGCCCTCCTTGTCCGCCGGGATGGCGTCCGAGGCGACGAGGTCCGGGTTGGCCGGGGTCTTGCCCTTGAGGTCGGGGAACTCGGCGGAGACCAGGACGTCGACCGGCAGGACGAACTCGACGCCCCGCTTCTCGGCCTCGGCCAGGTACTCCAGGCAGCGGTCCTTCTGGTCCGCCTGGAGCAGCGAGATGCCGACCTCGTGGCCCTTGGCCGCGAGGAAGGTGTACGCCATGCCGCCGCCGATCAGGATGCGGTCGGCCTTCTTCAGCAGGTTGTCGATCACACCGAGCTTGTCGGACACCTTGGCGCCGCCGAGCACGACGACGTACGGCCGCGCGACCTCGTCGGTGAGCTTCTTCAGCACGCCGACCTCGGTGGCGATCAGGTCGCCGGCGGCGTGCGGCAGCAGGGCCGGGAGGTCGAACACCGAGGCGTGCTTGCGGTGCACGGCGCCGAAGCCGTCACCGACGTAGGCGTCGGCCAGGGCGGCCAGCTGCTGGGCGAAGGCCTTGCGCTCGGCGTCGTCCTTGCTGGTCTCGCCGGCGTTGAAGCGCAGGTTCTCCAGCAGCGCGACCTGGCCGTCGGCCAGCGCGGCGACGGTGGCCGCGGCGCTCTCGCCCACCGTGTCGGCGGCGAAGGCGACGCTCGTGCCGAGGATCTCGCCGAGGCGCACGGCCACCGGCGCGAGGGAGAACTTCGCCTCCGGCTCGCCCTTCGGGCGGCCGAGGTGGGAGGCGACGACGACCTTCGCACCGCGCTCCAGGAGCTTGGCGATGGTCGGGGCGACGGCGCGGATGCGGCCGTCGTCGGTGATCGTGCTGCCGTCCAGCGGCACGTTCAGGTCGGCGCGGACGAAGACGCGCTTGCCGGCGACGTCGAGGTCTTCGATGGTCTTCACGGGTTCTTCGGTCTCCTGGGGAGATGGGGATGCGCAGAGAGGCGGCACGGCGCAGGGGCCGCCTGGATTGTTCTTGTACGCAGAACGAGGGCCCGGTCGGCATGGTGCGCCGTCCGGGCCCTCGCCCTCACATCACGTCAGCTCCCACTGCGTCAGAGCTGGCCACCGACGAGGGTGGTCAGGTTGACGAGGCGGTTCGAGTAGCCCCACTCGTTGTCGTACCAGCCGAGCACCTTGACCTGGTTGCCCTGGACCATGGTCAGCTGGGAGTCGAAGATGCAGGAGGCCGGGTCGTTGACGATGTCCGAGGAGACGATCGGGTCCTCGGTGTAGGTCAGGATGCCCGCGAGCGGACCCTCCTGCGAGGCCTTCTGGAAGGCCGCGTTGACCTCGTCCTTGGTCACCTCGCGCTCCAGGGTGACGACCAGGTCCGTGATGGAGCCGGTCGGGACCGGGACGCGCAGCGAGGTGCCGTCCAGCTTGCCCTTGAGCTCCGGCAGGACCAGGGCGGTCGCCTTGGCGGCACCGGTCGAGGTCGGGATGATGTTCTGCGACGCGGCGCGGGCGCGGCGCAGGTCCTTGTGCGGGAAGTCCAGCGTCACCTGGTCGTTGGTGAAGGCGTGGACCGTGGTCATCAGGCCCTTGACGATGCCGAAGCTCTCGTTCAGCACCTTCGCCATCGGCGCCACGCAGTTGGTGGTGCAGGAGGCGTTGGAGATGATGTCGTGGCTGGCGGCGTCGTACTTGTCGTCGTTGACGCCCATCACGATGGTGACGTCCTCGTCGGTGGCGGGCGCCGAGATGATGACCTTCTTGGCGCCGGCGGCGAGGTGCTTCTTCGCGGCCTCGGCCTTGGTGAAGATGCCGGTGGACTCGACGACGATGTCGGCGCCCAGGGCGGCCCACGGCAGGTTCGCCGGGTCGCGCTCGGCCGTCACCTTGAAGGTGTGGCCGTCGACGGTGATGCTGTCCTCGGTGTGCGAGACCTCGCCCGGGAAGGTGCCCAGGGTGGTGTCGTACTTCAGCAGGTGAGCCAGGGTCTTCGTGTCAGTCAGGTCGTTGACACCGACGATCTCGATGTCCGCGCCCTGGGCCTTGACCGCGCGGAAGAAGTTGCGGCCGATGCGGCCGAATCCGTTGATGCCTACCCGGATCGTCACGAACCGATCTCCTCGTTAGGTACGCCGGAGCTAAGCCGACGGGGGTGAGATTTGGGAAGTCCCCGACCGCCTATGACCCTACCCCTCCGGGGCCTGGGAGGGCACATCGCACCGATTCGCGAGACCTGGCGTGGCGTGCCCCAAACCCCATTTCAGGCCTTCCGTCCTTGACCCGGAGGGCAGTTGGTCCCGGGCCAGTGGTCTCTACCAATTTGCCAAGTCGGGCCACTTCGGCATGGACATGCGCGGACCCGTCCGGACACGACGGCGGCCGGTGCCCGGAATCCGGACACCGGCCGCGAATCGGTCACGAACCGTGATCGTCAGGTCGTCAGTTGAGCGCCATCTCGTCGGTCAGGTTCGCCTCGGTGCTCGGCAGGCCGAGCTCGGAGGCGCGCTTGTCGGCCATCGCCAGCAGGCGGCGGATCCGGCCGGCCACCGCGTCCTTGGTCAGCGGCGGGTCGGCGAGCGCGCCGAGCTCCTCCAGCGAGGCCTGCTTGTGCTGCATCCGCAGCTGGCCGGCCGCGGCCAGGTGCTCGGGCACCTCGTCGCCGAGGATCTCCAGCGCACGGGCCACCCGGGCGCCGGCCGCGACCGCGGCACGGGCCGAGCGGCGCAGGTTGGCGTCGTCGAAGTTGGCGAGGCGGTTGGCGGTGGCCCGGACCTCGCGCCGCATCCGGCGCTCCTCCCAGGCGAGCACCGACTCGTGCGCGCCGAGGCGCGTCAGCAGCGCGCCGATCGCGTCACCGTCCCGGATGACGACCCGGTCCACCCCGCG
>NZ_JBFBDY010000046.1:4900-26369 GCF_040683475.1 Kitasatospora sp. NPDC093558
CCTTGGCGGGGATGCCGAGCCGGCGGGCGGCGCCGACGAGGGCGAGGGCCGCCTCGGAGCCGGGGCAGGTGATCTCCAGCGAGGACGAGCGGCCGGGCTCGGTGAGCGAGCCGTGCGCCAGAAAGGCCCCGCGCCAGGCCGCCTCGGCGTCGCAGGTGGCCCCGGAGACCACCGCCGGGGGCAGGCCCCGGATCGGGCGCCCGCGGCCGTCCACGAGGCCGGTCTGGCGCGCGAGCAGCTCGCCGTCCTTGACCACGCGCACGACGAAGCGGCTGCCGCGGCGCAGCCCGCCGGGGGCCATCACGACGAGGTCGGAGGAGTGTCCGAAGATCTCCAGCAGGTCCTTGCGCAGGCGCCGCGCGGCCGCCCCCGTGTCGAGCTCCGCCTCGATCACGATCCGGCCGCTCACGATGTGCAGCCCGCCTGCGAACCGCAGGATCGCCGACACCTCCGCCTTGCGGCAGCAGGCCCGGGTGACCGGGAGCCGGCTGATCTCGTCCTTCACCGCTGGAGTCATCGCCATGGCCCGATCCTTCCATGTGTCCGGAAAATCCGGTCGTACGCTGCCGCCAACAGCTCCGGGTCGTGTCGCGGGGTGCCGTCGGTGCGGGCCACCCGGCCGAGGACCAGGGCGGCGCCCATCCGCTCGGCGGCCTTCTCCAGTCCGTCCAGGTCGGCCTGGCCGAAGGCGCCGCCGGTGACGGCCCGCTCGTCCACCAGGATCGCATCCACGGCGAGCCCGGGGGCGTGGTCGGCGATGACCTCCAGGTGGCGCTGCGGGGTGAAGCCCTCGGTCTCGCCGGGCTGGGGGGCCAGGTTCAGCGTGAGCAGGCGGCGGGCGCGGGTCTCGACCAGGGCCTTGGCGAGGTCGGGCACCAGCAGGTGCGGCAGGACGCTGGTGAACCAGGAGCCGGGGCCGAGCACCACCCAGTCCGCCTCGCGGACGGCCGCGACGGCCTCCGGGACGGCCGGCGGCTCCTCCGGCACCAGCCGGATCGACTGCACGGTGCCCGGCGTGACGGCGACGCTGGCCTGGCCGCGGACGGCGGTGACCGCGCCCGGGTGCTCCGGGTCGTGACCGCGGACGGTGGCCTCGATGTCCAGCGGCACCGCCGACATCGGCAGCACCCGGCCCTGGACGTTCAGCAGCCGGCCGACCCAGTCCAGTGCGGCGACCGGGTCGCCGAGCTTCTCCCACAGCGCGACGATCAGCAGGTTGCCCACGGCGTGGCCGCCGAGGTCGCCGCTGCCGGTGAAGCGCTGCTGGATCACCTCGGACCAGGTGCGGCCCCAGTCGTCGTCCCCGCACAGCGCCGCCAGGGCCTTGCGTAGGTCTCCCGGGGGCAGCACGCCCAGCTCGGCGCGCAGCCGCCCGCTGGAGCCGCCGTCGTCGGCGACGGTGACCACGGCGGTCAGGTCGCTGGTGAGCCGGCGCAGGGCCGACAGCGACGCGGACAGGCCCTGGCCGCCGCCGAGGGCGGTGATCCGGGGGGCCGGGTTGGCCCGGGCGGGGCTGCTGCGCGGCTTGCTGGGTACCGGGGTCCTCGGCGGGACCCCGGTCCGCTCGCCGTTCTTGTGGTGCGGCTGCCATCCGGGCACGTATCCCGACACACCCACCTCGCGTTCCTCGTCGTCCGCGGCCGGCCCGGCCGGCGGTCCGGCAAGGAGGCGGCGGTTACTCCCGTCCCATGTCTCGGTGGACCAGCACCGTCTCCACGCCGTCGGCGATGAGACGCTTGGTCAGGCGCTCGGACATCGCGACGCTGCGGTGCTTGCCACCGGTGCAGCCTACGGCAAGCGTCATGTAACGCTTCCCCTCCCTGCGGTAGCCCTCGGTGACGATACGAAGGAGCTCGGCGTAGCCGTTCAGGAACTCGTTCGCGCCGGGCTGCTGGAACACGTAGTCGGCGACGTCGGAGTCGGTGCCGGTGCGGGCACGAAGCTCGGGCACCCAGTGCGGGTTGGGCAGGAAGCGGCAGTCCACCACGAGGTCGGCGTCGACCGGCAGGCCGTACTTGAAGCCGAAGGACATCACGGTGGCCCGCAGCTCGGGCTCGTCGTGGTCGGCGAACTGGGCGTCCAGCTTGGCGCGCAGCTGGTGCACGTTGAGGTTGGAGGTGTCGATCACCAGGTCGGCCTCGCCGCGCAGGTCGCGCAGCAGGTCGCGCTCCTGGGCGATGCCGTCGACGATCCGGCCGTCGGCCTGGAGGGGGTGCGGGCGGCGCACGCTCTCGAAGCGGCGGACCAGGGCGTCGTCCGAGGAGTCGAGGAAGACGACCTGGAGGCGGACCCC
Organism: Kitasatospora sp. NPDC093558; assembly: GCF_040683475.1. Taxonomy (NCBI): domain Bacteria; kingdom Bacillati; phylum Actinomycetota; class Actinomycetes; order Kitasatosporales; family Streptomycetaceae; genus Kitasatospora; species Kitasatospora sp. NPDC093558. The sequence continues at coordinate 7,194 of NZ_JBFBDY010000046.1, forward strand.
GCGCTTCTCCAGCTCGTCGAGCGAGGTGAGCAGGTCGTCGAAGAACTGGCGGCCGCGGACGTCCACGACGACGCCGATCCGGGCGACGTTGCCCTGGGAGCGGGCCCCGAGGTCGACCATGGTCGGGATGAGGGCCGGCGGCAGGTTGTCCACCACGAACCAGCCGAGGTCCTCCAGGCACTTGGCCGCGGTGGAGCGGCCGGCTCCGGACATGCCGGAGATGATCACCAGCTCCGGGACGTTCTCGGCCACGTCTGACACGGTCACTTCGGTTCCCCGCTCTCGGTCTTTCTGCTGGGGAGCACGCGCATGGCGCGGCCGTACGGCGCCGGTCCGCCCGGGCGGTCGGCGGCCGGGCGCGCCGGCTGACGGGCGGCGTCGGCCGTCATGGCGTCTCCTGGGATGGTGCGGTCGTGGGTGCTGCGGCCACCGGCGCGGCGGCCTGGTCGGCCCCGTCCTCGATGATCTCGCCGGTCGCGGTGTTGACCGCGGGTGCGGCGGGTGTACGGGACGACAACACCGCCGCAACAGTCTCCGCCGTGCGGCGTCCGATGCCGGGTACGGCGCAGAGTTCGTCGACGGTGGCGGCCCGGAGCCTCTTCAGCGAGCCGAAGTGCTTGAGCAGCGCCTGGCGGCGAGTCTCGCCGAGGCCCGGGACGGAGTCCAGTTCCCCGGCGGTGAGTCGCTTGGAACGCTTGCTGCGCTGGTAGCCGATCGCGAAGCGGTGGGCCTCGTCGCGGACGCGCTGGAGCAGGTAGAGGCCCTCGCTGCTGCGCGGGAGGACGACCGGGTCGTCCTCGCCGGGCAGCCAGACCTCCTCCAGGCGCTTGGCGAGGCCGCACAGGGCGACGTCGTCGATGCCGAGTTCGTCGAGGGCACGCTTGGCGGCGGCGACCTGCGGCCGGCCGCCATCGACGACGAGCAGTTGCGGCGGGTAGGCGAAGCGCTTGGGGCGGCCGTCCTCGGTGCGCGGGCCGTCCGCGGGCTGGTCGTCGGCGGACTGGTCGTCCTCGGACTCGACGACGGCCCACTCGCCGGTCTGCTCGCGCTCCTGGAGGTAGCGGCGGAAGCGCCGGCTGATCACCTCGTGCATCGAGCGGACGTCGTCCTGCCCCGCGAAGCCCTTGATCTGGAAGCGCCGGTACTCGCTCTTGCGCGCCAGGCCGTCCTCGAAGACGACCATCGACGCGACCACGTCCTCGCCCTGGAGGTGCGAGATGTCGAAGCACTCGATGCGCAGCGGGACGGAGTCCAGCTCCAGCGCGTCGGCGATCTCCTGGAGGGCGCGGCTGCGGGTGGTGAGGTCGGAGGCGCGCTTGGTCTTGTGCAGCGCGAGCGCCTGCTGGGCGTTGCGCTGCACGGTGGCCATCAGGTCCTTCTTGTCGCCGCGCTGCGGGATGCGCAGGTCGACCTGGCTGCCGCGCAGGCCGCTCAGCCACTCCCGGATCGGGCCGGCCGGGTCGGGCAGGGCCGGGACGAGCACCTCGCGCGGGACGCTCTCGTTGCGTTCGTCGGCGGTGGCGCCGCCGTACAGCTGCTGGAGGGCGTGCTCGACCAGGCCCGCGGTGTCGACGTCCTCGACCTTGTCGGTGACCCAGCCGCGCTGGCCGCGGACCCGGCCGCCGCGCACGTGGAAGATCTGGACGGCGGCCTCCAGTTCGTCCTCGGCGAGGGCCAGGAGGTCGGCGTCGGTGGCGTCGGCGAGCACGATGGCGTTCTTCTCCATCGCGCGCTTGAGGGCGCCGATGTCGTCCCGCAGGCGGGCCGCCTTCTCGTACTCCATCTCCGCGGCGGCCTCCTGCATCTCGTCTTCCAGCCGGCGCAGGTAGTTGCCGGTGCGCCCGGCCATGAAGTCGCAGAAGTCCTCGGCCAGCGCGCGGTGTTCGTCCGGCGTGACCTTGCCGACGCAGGGTGCGGCGCACTTGCCGATGTAGCCGAGCAGGCAGGGCCGGCCGACCTGCCGGGCGCGCTTGAACACGCCGTTGGAGCAGGTGCGGACGGGGAAGACGCGCAGCAGCAGGTCGACCGTCTCGCGGATCGCCCACGCGTGCCCGTACGGGCCGAAGTAGCGCACGCCCTTCTTGTGCGCGCCGCGCATCACCTGGACCCGCGGGTACTCCTCGTTGAGGGTGACGGCGAGCTCGGGGTAGCTCTTGTCGTCGCGGTACTTGACGTTGAACCGCGGGTCGTACTCCTTGATCCAGGAGTACTCCAGCTGCAGCGCCTCGACCTCGGTGGCCACCACCGTCCACTCGACCGAGGCGGCGGTGGTGACCATGGTCGCGGTGCGCGGGTGCAGCCCGGCGAGGTCCTGGAAGTAGGACGACAGGCGCGGGCGCAGGCTCTTGGCCTTGCCGACGTAGATGACCCGGCCGTGGGCGTCGCGGAACCTGTAGACGCCCGGCGAGGTCGGGATCGCGCCCGGGGCCGGGCGGTAGGTGCTCGGGTCAGCCATGGGTCCACCGTACCCACTCGGGCCGACGCCTCGGGGGCAAGATCAAGAGGAAGGCGATCAACTGCTTCAGCTCGGGGTCACCTTGAGGTTCCCGCCCTCGACCGTGACGGTGTAGGCGGGCAGCGGGGAGGGGGCCGGACCGTCCGCCACCGCGCCGTCGGCGATCGCGAACTTGCTGCCGTGGCAAGGGCACTGGATCTGCTGGTTCTTCACCTGGTCGACGATGCAGCCGGCGTGGGTGCACTTGGCGCTGAACGCCTTGTACTGCCCGGCGGTCGGCTGGGTGACGACGATCTTCTGCTCGCGGAAGACCTTGCCGCCGCCCTCCGGCACCGCCGAGGCCGGGCCGAGGTCCACCGGGCCCTTGGGGGCGCTGCTCTTGTCCGAGGAACCGGCGGAGGAACCGCAGCCGGTGAGCGCCACGGTGCCGCCGGCCGCCAGGACGGCCGCGGCGCCGCACAGCAGGGTGCGGCGGGAGGTGGCGGGGTTGCTCTCGGGGGCCTCGGACATCGGGGTGCGCTCCTGCGGTTCGGCTGCGGCGTGGGACCACGGAAGTCTATGCGGCGCGCACGGCCGCTCCCGGGGCGGGAGCGGCCGTGTGCCCGTGCGCTACTTCTTCGTCGCGGCGGCCCGCTTGCGCGGCGCCCGCTTCGCCGGGGCGGCGACCGGGGCGTCCGCGAAGTCGCCCGGGAGGATGTCCCGGAGGAACTTGCCGGTGTGGCTCTCCGGCACCGCGGCGATCTGCTCCGGGGTGCCCTCGGCGACCACCGTGCCGCCGCCGGAGCCGCCCTCGGGGCCCATGTCGACGATCCAGTCGGCGGTCTTGATCACATCGAGGTTGTGCTCGATGACGATCACCGTGTTGCCCTTCTCGACCAGCCCGGTGAGCACCTTGATCAGCTTGCTGATGTCCTCGAAGTGCAGGCCGGTGGTGGGCTCGTCGAGCACGTAGACCGTCCGCCCGGTGGAGCGCTTCTGCAGCTCCGAGGCGAGCTTGACACGCTGCGCCTCGCCGCCGGAGAGCGTCGGCGCGGACTGGCCGAGCCGGACGTAGCCGAGGCCGACGTCGTTGAGCGTCCTGAGGTGGCGGGCGATCGCCGGGACGGCCTCGAAGAAGTGCAGCGCCTCCTCGATCGGCATGTCCAGCACCTCGGCGATGGACTTGCCCTTGTAGTGCACCTCCAGCGTCTCCCGGTTGTACCGGGCGCCGTGGCAGACCTCGCACGGCACGTAGACGTCCGGCAGGAAGTTCATCTCGATCTTGATGGTGCCGTCGCCCGAGCAGTTCTCGCAGCGCCCGCCCTTGACGTTGAAGGAGAACCGGCCGGGCAGGTAGCCGCGGACCTTGGCCTCCTGCGTCTCCGCGAAGAGCCGGCGGACGTGGTCGAACACCCCGGTGTAGGTGGCCGGGTTGGAGCGCGGGGTGCGCCCGATCGGCGACTGGTCGACGTGCACCACCTTGTCCACCAGGTCGGTGCCGGTGATCCGGGTGTGCCGGCCCGGCACGCTGCGGGCGCCGTTCAGCTCCCGCGCGAGGTGGGTGTAGAGGATGTCGTTGACCAGCGTCGACTTGCCGGAGCCGGACACGCCGGTGATCGCGGTGAAGGTGCCGAGCGGGAAGCCGACCGTGACGTCCTTGAGGTTGTGCTCGCGGGCGCCGTGGACGGTCAGCTGGCGCTTCTTGTCCCGCTCGCGGCGGGCCGCCGGGATCGGGATGGAGCGCTTGCCGGACAGGTACTGGCCGGTCAGCGACTCCTTGTTGCCGAGCAGCTCCTTCAGCGAGCCGGAGTGCACCACCTTGCCGCCGTGCTCGCCGGCGCCGGGGCCGATGTCGACCACCCAGTCCGCCGTCTTGATGGTGTCCTCGTCGTGCTCGACGACGATCAGGGTGTTGCCGATGTCGCGCAGCCGCACCAGCGTCTCGATCAGCCGGTGGTTGTCCCGCTGGTGCAGGCCGATGGACGGCTCGTCCAGCACGTAGAGCACGCCGACCAGGCCGGAGCCGATCTGGGTGGCCAGCCGGATGCGCTGGGCCTCGCCGCCGGACAGCGTGCCGGCCGCGCGGTCGAGCGAGAGGTAGTCCAGGCCGACGTCGACCAGGAAGCGCAGCCGCTCGTTGACCTCCTTGAGGACGCGCTCGGCGATCTGCTTGTCCCGGTCGTTAAGCTTCATCGCGCCCAGGAACTCGGCGCAGTCGCTGATCGACATCGAGGAGACGTCGGCGATCGACCTGTCCTGGACGGTGACCGCGAGCACGACCGGCTTGAGCCGGGTGCCCTGGCAGGTCGGGCAGGGCACCTCGCGCATGTAGCCCTCGAAGCGCTCGCGGCTGCTGTCGCTCTCCGCCTCGGTGTGCCGGCGCTGGATGAACGGGACGGCGCCCTCGAAGCCGGTGCTGTACGAGCGCTCGCGGCCGAAGCGGTTGCGGTAGCGGACCTCGACCTGGTGCTTGTGGCCGTACAGCAGCGCCTTCTTGGCGCGGGCGGGCAGCCCGGCCCACGGGATGTCGGTGCGGAAGCCCAGCTCCTGGGCGAGCGCGTCGATCAGGCGCTGGAAGTACTCCTTGGCGTGACCGGCCGACCACGGGTGGATGGCGCCCTCGTCGAGCGAGCGCTCCGGGTCCGGCACGACCAGCTCGGGGTCGACCTCCATCCGGTTGCCCAGGCCCGAGCAGTCCGGGCAGGCGCCGAACGGCGAGTTGAACGAGAACGAGCGCGGCTCCAGCTCCTCGAACGACACGTCGTCGTACGGGCAGTAGAGGTGCTCGGAGTACATGCGCTCGCGCTCCGGATCGTCCTCCGGGAGGTCGACGAAGTCGAGCACGACCATGCCGCCGGCCAGCCGCAGGGCCGTCTCCACCGAGTCGGTGAGCCGCCGCTTGGCGCTCTCCTTGACGGTCAGGCGGTCGATGACCACCTCGACGGTGTGCTTCTCCTGCTTCTTGAGCTTCGGCGGCTCGGCGAGCTGGATCGTCTCGCCGTCCACCCGGGCGCGCGAGTAGCCCTTGGACTGGAGGTCGGCGAACAGGTCGACGAACTCGCCCTTGCGCTCGCGCACCACCGGGCTGAGCACCTGGAACCGGGTGCCCTCGGCGAGCTCCAGCACCTTGTCGACGACGGCCTGCGGCGACTGCTTGGCGATCGGGCGGCCGCAGTGCGGGCAGTGCGGCTTGCCGATCCGGGCGAACAGCAGGCGCAGGTAGTCGTAGACCTCGGTGATGGTGCCGACGGTCGAACGGGGGTTGCGGTTGGTGGACTTCTGGTCGATCGAGACGGCCGGGGAGAGGCCTTCGATGAAGTCCACGTCGGGCTTGTCCATCTGCCCGAGGAACTGGCGGGCGTACGAGGACAGCGACTCGACGTAGCGGCGCTGGCCCTCGGCGAAGATCGTGTCGAAGGCGAGCGAGGACTTGCCGGAGCCGGAGAGGCCCGTGAAGACGATGAGGGAGTCGCGGGGCAGGTCGAGCGAGACGTTCTTGAGGTTGTGCTCGCGAGCACCGCGGACGATGAGGCGGTCGGCCACTGCTTCTGGCGCCTTTCTCCGGGGCGAGAGGGCTTGCGGTGAGGATGGTGCTTCTTCCAGGATGCGGCAGCCAGCCTATAGCTCAGACGTTCGAATCTCGACTTTGTCCACCCGGGACCACCCGAACGAGTGAGGGCGACCCCCGGACCGTCCGTACCCGGACCGAAAAAGCCCCTGCTCAGGGGCCGAAAACGGAGATAGCGTCAGCTGGTCAACGAGCGAAGCCCCGCCCGGGCAACGCCCCGCCTCCCACAGAAGGTCGATTCGATGACCGACCCGCAGTCCGCCGCCGCCTCCGCCGGCCACTACCTGGCCCTCGTCGAGGAGAGCGCCCGGCACCTGCTGCACACCGTCTCCGAGCTGAAGCCCGAGGCCGTCGCCGAACCCTCCGCGCTGCCCGGCTGGACCCGCGGCCACGTGCTGGCCCACCTCGCCCGCAACGCCGACTCCCTGGTCAACCTGCTGGACGGCGCCCGCACCGGGACGGACATCCCGCAGTACGCCAGCGAGCAGGCCCGCGACCAGGGGATCGAGGACGGCGCGCCCCGGCCGGTGGAGGCCCAGCTCGCCGACCTGCGGGACTCCCACGAGCGGTTCGCCGCGGCCGCCGCCAAGCTCCCCGCCGAGGCCTGGGCGGCCGCCGTGCGCCACCGCACGGGCTATGTCTTCCCGGCCTCCGACATCCCCTGGAAGCGACTGATGGAGGTCGAGTACCACCACGTCGACCTGGACGCCGGCTACACCCCCGCGCAGTGGCCCGAGGAGTTCGCCGTCGCCGAGTTCCGCCGGCTCAGCACCCGCCTGCAGGGCGACGACGACCTGCCCGCCGTCCGGCTGATCGCCGACGACGTCGACGACCGCGCGGTGATCGGCGCCGCCTCCGCCGGGTCCGGCCCGACCGTCGAGGGCCCCGTCCGGGCGCTCACCGCCTGGCTCTCCGGCCGCTCCGACGGCGCGGACCTGCGCCGCACCCCCGACACCGCGCTCCCCCAGCTTCCCCCGCTGGGCTGACGGCGCGAGGATGATCCTGAACCCTGTTGCAGCCGGACCCGGAGGAGCGGACGGATGACGTACCACGGAGCGGTCAAGGTCGGCGGGCCGCCGGACGTGCGCGAGCTGGCCCACCTGATCATCACCAAGGTGGCCGTGGGCCCGTACGACAACAACGCCTACCTGTTGCGCTGCCGGGCCACCGACGAGCAACTGCTGATCGACGCCGCCGCCGACGCCCCGGTGCTGCTGGAGACCGTCGGCGACGACCTCGAAACGGTGGTCACCACCCACCGGCACCACGACCACTGGGCCGCGCTGACCGAGGTGGTCGCCACCACCGGCGCCCGCACCGCCGCCGGGGAGCACGACGCCGAGGGCATCGACGTGCCCACCGAGCTGCTGCTCGCCGACGGCGACAGGCTGCGGGTCGGCGAGGTCGAGCTCACCGTCCGGCACCTGGTCGGGCACACCCCCGGCGCGATCGTGCTGATCTACGACGACCCGCAGGGCCACCCGCACGTGTTCACCGGCGACTGCCTCTTCCCCGGCGGCGTCGGCAACACCTGGGGGGACCCGGAGGCCTTCCGGACCCTCTTCCGGGACGTCAACGAGAAGATCTTCGACGTCCTCCCCGACGAGGCCTGGGTCTACCCCGGCCACGGCAACGACACCACCCTCGGCGCCGAGCGCCCGCACCTCGCCGAGTGGCGCGAGCGCGGCTGGTAGCCCCGCGTACGGCCGATGCCCCCGCGACCGGCCGGGTCGCGGGGGCATCGGCGTGCGGACGGTCAGGCGTTCAGCTTCTCGCGCTCGGCCTGCTCCTGCTTCTTCGAGGCCATCAGGCTGGTCACCGTGGTGACGGCCAGCACGACCACGATGAAGCCCAGCGAGAACGGGATGCCGATCTCCGGGACGTCGGCGCCCGCTTCGTGGGCGGCGTGCAGCACCAGTTTCACGCCGATGAAGCCGAGGATCACCGACAGGCCGTACGACAGGTGGACCAGCTTCTTCAGCAGACCGCCGATCAGGAAGTACAGCTGGCGCAGGCCCATCAGCGCGAAGGCGTTGGCGGTGAAGACGATGTACGGGTCCTGGGTCAGGCCGAAGATGGCCGGAATCGAGTCCAGCGCGAACAGCACGTCCGTGGTGCCGATCGCCAGCATGACGATCAGCATCGGGGTCATCAGCCGACGGCCGTTCTCCCGGACGAAGAGCTTGGTGCCGTGGTACTTGTCGGTCGACGGGAAGCGCTGCTCGATCGACTTGAGCAGGCGGTTCTCCTCGAACTCCTCCTCTTCCTCCCCGGCCCGGGCCTCCTTGACCAGCTTCCAGGCGGTCCAGATCAGGAAGCCGCCGAAGATGAAGAACACCCAGGAGAACTGCGTCACCAGGGCCGCGCCGCCGGCGATGAACACCGCCCGCAGCACCAGCGCGATGATCACGCCGAACATCAGCACGCGCTGCTGGTAGATCCTGGGCACCGCGAACTTGCCCATGATCAAGATGAACACGAAGAGGTTGTCGACGCTGAGCGACTTCTCGGTGATGTAGCCGGCGAAGAACTCACCGGCCGGCTGCGCGCCGGAGTGCCACCAGAGGAAGCCGCCGAACAGCGCCGCCAGCGCGATCCAGACCGCGGTCCAGACCCCGGCCTCCTTGATCGAGACCTCGTGCGGCTTGCGCCCTCCGATGAAGAAGTCCGCCACGATCAGTGCGATCAGCACACCGATTGTGGTGACCCACATGGCTACGGAAACGTCCACTACTGCTCCTCCGGCAGCTAGGCGAGACAGGTCGTCACTGCCGGAGGTCTCTTCCGCCCACGGGACTCGGCCGGGGACCAGCGCCCCGGGGCGCGCCGCGACGGGCGCCCGTGATGACGGGGACGACTGCGGGGGAATACTCCCCTCCGCTGCCATCGAGAGTAACAGGAGCGGCAAGGAGAGGTAAAGAAGGTAAAGAACGGTTGGGGGAACGGTCAGAGGAACGGCTCGATCGCCGGGAGCAGGTCCTGGAAGGTCCGCCCGCGGGCCGGGGCGCCGATCGCCTGCATCGCCCAGCCGCCGGAGCCGTCACGGAAGACCTTCGCCATGATCTGGCCGGTGTGCGGCCCGCCCCCGTCGAGCTCGTAGCGGGCCAGCTCGATCCCGGTCGTCTCGTCCACCAGGCGGCAGTGCGCGTTGCGCACCTCGGCGAAGGTCTGGCCGGTGTAGGAGCTCACGGTGAACACGACCTGGGTGATGTGCGCCGGCACCCGCAGCAGGTCGACCAGGATCGCCTCGTCGTCGTCCGCGCCCGAGCCGCCCTCCAGGTTGTCCCCGGTGTGCCGGACGGAGCCGTCGGTGGACTCCAGGTGCTGGAAGAACACGACGTCGGAGGGCGTCCGTTCGGCGTACAGCAGGGCCGAGGCGTCCAGGTCGATCTTCCGGGTGCGGCTGCCGAACAGACCCCGCTTGGGCGCGGCCTGCCAGCCGAGGCCCATCCGGACCACGGTCAGCACGCCGCCCGAGCCCTTCTGGAGGCTGACCCTCTGGCCCTTGGCAAGGTTCACCGACACGACGCTGTCCTCTCTGCCCGGCCGCGCGGTCGGTCCGCGCACGGCTCCCTGCTGGAACACCCCGTCGCCGTCCCCCGGCTGAGGCCCCCTCGTCTTCCGGCCGCCACCCCGTCCCGGGAGCGCGATGCCGCAGGCCAGCCTAGGGCCTGCGACCCCCGCGAACCCCAAGCGTTCGCCGGTTTGTGGCAAGGCTGAGACACCGTCGCCCTTGACCGGTGTCAAACCGGCCAAGGGCGACGGAACGGGGGGCGCGGCGTCAGGCGATCCCCGCCTCCCGCATCTGCCGCAGCTCCTTCTTGAGCTCCTTGACCTCGTCGCGCAGCCGGGCCGCGACCTCGAACTGGAGGTCGGCGGCGGCGGCGTGCATCCGGTCGGTCATCTCCTGGATCAGCTCCGCGAGCTCGGCGGCCGGCATCGACTTGGCGGGCTTGCGTTCGGCGCCCAGCATCGGCACCGGGGCCTTGCCCTTGCCCGCGGCGCCGCGGTACCCGGTCGACAGGAGCTCGTCGGTGTCGACGTCCTCGCGGGCGAGGGTGTCGAGGATGTCGCCGATCTTCTTCCGCAGCGGCTGCGGGTCGATCCCGTGCTTCTTGTTGTAGGCCTGCTGGACGGCCCGGCGGCGGTTCGTCTCGTCGATCGCCTTCTCCATCGCGGGCGTGATCTTGTCCGCGTACATGTGCACCTGGCCCGAGACGTTGCGGGCGGCGCGGCCGATCGTCTGGATCAGCGAGGTGCCCGAGCGCAGGAAGCCCTCCTTGTCCGCGTCCAGGATCGCCACCAGGGACACCTCGGGCAGGTCCAGGCCCTCGCGGAGCAGGTTGATGCCGACCAGCACGTCGTACCGCCCGGCCCGCAGCTCGCGCAGCAGCTCGACGCGGCGCAGGGTGTCCACGTCGCTGTGCAGGTACCGGACCCGGATGTCCAGGCCGAGCATGTAGTCGGTGAGGTCCTCGGCCATCTTCTTGGTCAGCGTGGTGACCAGGACGCGCTCGTCGCGCTCGACCCGCTTGCGGACCTCGTGCACCAGGTCGTCGATCTGGCCCTCGGTCGGCTTGACGATCACCTCGGGGTCGATCAGGCCGGTCGGGCGGATGATCTGCTCGACCTGGCCGTCGCCCCGGGACAGCTCGTACGGGCCCGGGGTGGCCGACAGGTACACCGTCTGGCCGATCCGGCCGAGGAACTCCTCCCACTTCAGCGGGCGGTTGTCCATCGCGGACGGCAGGCGGAAGCCGTGTTCGACGAGCGTGCGCTTGCGCGAGGCGTCGCCCTCGTACATCGCGCCGATCTGCGGGACGGTGACGTGCGACTCGTCGATGACGAGGAGGAAGTCCTCGGGGAAGTAGTCCAGCAGCGTGTTCGGCGGGGAGCCGGGCTCGCGGCCGTCGAAGTGCATCGAGTAGTTCTCGACGCCCGAGCAGGTGCCGATCTGGCGCAGCATCTCGATGTCGTAGGTGGTGCGCATCCGCAGCCGCTGGGCCTCCAACAGCTTGCCCTGCTTCTCCAGCCGGGCGAGCGTCTGCTCCAGCTCCTGCTCGATGCCGGTGATCGCCCGCTCCATGCGCTCGGGGCCGGCGACGTAGTGCGAGGCGGGGAAGACGTAGACCGAGTCGTCCTGGCTGATGATCTCGCCGGTGAGCGGGTGCAGCGTGTACAGCGCCTCGATCTCGTCGCCGAACATCTCGATCCGGACGGCGAGCTCCTCGTAGACCGGGAAAATCTCGATGGTGTCGCCGCGCACCCGGAAGGTGCCGCGGGTGAAGGCGACGTCGTTGCGCGCGTACTGGATGTCGACGAAGCGGCGCAGCAGCACGTCCCGGTCGATCTCCTGGCCGACCTTGAGCGGCACCATCCGGTCGACGTACTCCTGCGGCGTGCCGAGGCCGTAGATGCAGGAGACGGACGCGACCACGATCACGTCCCGGCGGGTGAGCAGCGAGTTCGTCGCGGAGTGGCGCAGCCGCTCGACCTCCTCGTTGATCGAGGAGTCCTTCTCGATGTAGGTGTCCGTCTGCGGGACGTACGCCTCGGGCTGGTAGTAGTCGTAGTACGAGACGAAGTACTCGACCGCGTTGTTCGGCAGCAGCTCGCGGAACTCGTTCGCCAGCTGCGCGGCCAGCGTCTTGTTCGGCGCCATCACCAGGGTGGGCCGCTGCAGCTTCTCGATCATCCAGGCCGTGGTGGCCGACTTGCCGGTGCCGGTGGCACCCAGCAGGACGACGTCCTTCTCCCCGCCCGTGATCCGCCGCTCCAGCTCGGCGATCGCCGCCGGCTGGTCCCCGTTGGGCTGGAAGGGACTGACGACCTCGAAGGGCGCCACTGACCGCTCAATACTCGTGATGGGTCGCACGGGTCCACCGTACGACCCACGACTGACAGGCGTGGACTACTTCGCGCTGTCGCGGGCGAGGGCTACCAGGCGGGAGATGGCGCGCAGGTACTTCTTGCGGTAGCCGCCGCGCAGCATGTCCTCGGGGAAGACCTGGTCGAAGGGCAGGCCGGAGGCCGTGATCGGCAGCTCGCGGTCGTACATGCGGTCGGCGAGGACGACCAGGCGCAGGGCGGTGGACTGGTCGTCGACCTGGCGCACGCCGCGCAGGCAGACCGCGGTGACGTCGTCCAGCAGGGCGCCGTAGCGGCTGGGGTGGACGGCGGAGAGGTGGGTGAGGAGGGCGTCGAAGTCGTCCAGGGACGCGCCGGAGGTGCGGGCGGCGACGGCGGCGACGGTCTCGTCCGGGTACGGCGGCGGGGCGTCCGGCAGGCCGCGGTGGCGGTAGTCCTGGCCGTCGATCCGCATCGGGCGGAAGTGCGCTGACAGGCCCTGGATCTCGCGCAGGAAGTCGGCGGCGGCGAAGCGGCCCTCGCCGAGCTTCTCCGGCAGCGTGTTCGAGGTGGCGCACAGCTTGACGCCGTTGTCGACCAGGCGGCCGAGCAGGGTGGAGACCAGGACGGTGTCGCCCGGGTCGTCGAGCTCGAACTCGTCGATGCACAGCAGCGTGTGCCCGGAGAGCGTCTGCACGGCCTGCTGGAAGCCGAGCGCGCCGACCAGGTTGGTCAGCTCGACGAAGGTGCCGAAGGCCTTGGGGCCCGGGGCGGAGTGCCACAGCGAGGCGAGCAGGTGGGTCTTGCCGACGCCGTAGCCGCCGTCGAGGTAGACGCCGGCCGGGCCGGTGGGCACGGGGGCGCTGCGGCGGAACCAGCTGCGCTTGGGCGCGGAACCGTTTCCCCCGCCGAGCGTGCCGGCGAACTGCTCCAGGACCTGGACGGCCTCGTACTGGCTCGGCTGGGTCTGGTCCGGGATGTACGTCCCGAAGCTCACCTCGGCGAACCGGGGCGGGGGGACCATCTCGGCGACCAGGCGCTCGGCGGGCACGACGGGGCGGCGGTCGGTCAGCGCGATCGGGGAGCCGGGCGCGCTCGCGGCGGCTATGGACTCGGTCGCGGTGGCGGGGCGGGGAGCTGCGGGCACGTTAGTAGAGGGTACGCCTGCTCCCGGGCCCCTCCGACCCCGTGCCGGGGGCGCCCGGTGGAAGACTGGCGGTATGCACCTGTTGATCAGCCCGCTGACCGAGCCGGTCGCCGACCCGAGCTCGCTGGAGTCGCTCGCCGCCCTCTACGCGTACCCCGACCAGGTGAATCGGGGCCGGCCGTGGCTGCGCGCCAACATGGTGGCCGGCCTGGACGGCGGTGCGAAGCTCGACGGCCTGTCCGAGGGCCTCTCCGGGGACGCCGACAAGCGGATCTTCGGGGTGCTGCGCGCGCTGTCGGACGTCGTGCTGGTGGGGGCCGAGACGGTCCGTGCCGAGGGTTACCGCCCCGCCCGGGCCCGGGCCGAGTTCGCGGCGGCGCGGGCGGCGGCCGGGCAGGCCCCGGCCCCGGCGATCGCGATCGTGAGCCGGTCGCTGACGCTGGACCTGGACGCGCCGCTGTTCACCGAGCCGCTGGTCAGGACGGTGGTGATCACCACCGCGGACGCCCCGGCCGAGCGCCGCCGGGCGGTGGCCGAGGTGGCCGACCTGATCCTGGCCGGGGAGGGCTCGGTGGACCTGCGGGCAGGCGTGTCCGCCCTGGTGGAGCGGGGCTGGACGCGCCTGCTGACCGAGGGCGGCCCGCGGCTGCTGGGACAGCTGGCGGCGGCGGACCTGCTGGACGAGCTGTGCCTGTCGCTCGCCCCGTTGATCACGGGCGGCGACGCGCCGCGCATCATCCACGATGCGGGAATGCCTGACGCGCGGCGGATGCGGCTGGTCTCATTGATCGAGCAGAAAGGATTCCTCTTCACCCGCTACCTGCGTCACCTGCGTACGGATGACCCCGTGACCCCCTGATCGCGATCCCGTTCCCCTTGGGGGCCTTTCGTCCGCGCGGCCCGCGTGCCGGGTGTGCAGCGAGCCGAAAGCTTCCGCCGGGCACTATGGGATGCGACGCCGGGGCCCGGGGGCCGGCCACTGGAAGGGACTCACGTGTTCAAGACGGTACTGATGATCGAAAAGGCGCTCTCCGACGCGGACGTGGAGCTCGTCACCACGCTCCACAGCGACGAGAAGGTCTCCTTCGTCGTCCTGATGCAGCCGCGCGGCAGGCAGGACGAGCTGCTGCGGGCGCTGGACGACGTCGCCCTCGGCCACCTCGACAAGGTGGTGCACGAGCACGACGAGTCCGAGAGCGGGCCGACGGTGGCCTCCGAGTCGCTCGAACACAGCCTGCGCCACCTGCGCCGGGCCGGCGCCGAGGCGGTCGGCGAGCTGGTCGAGGACAAGCCCCTGGAGCGGCTCAAGGCCGTGGTGCGCGACCAGGAAGCGGACGAGGTCGTGGTGCTCACCTCACCGCACTTCGTCGAGGAGTTCTTCCACCGGGACTGGGCCTCGCAGGCCCGGCACAAGGTCGGCGTCCCGGTGCTGCGGCTGTTCGCCAGCGACTCCTGAGCCGACCGACCCGATCCCCAGCTTGGTGCAGAATCGTCCTTGCGGTCCGTCTGCGAGGACGATTCGCACGTCGCCCCGAGGGCGGCACCCGCCCGCCCACACTCCCCCGCCCCAACGGAGCCCCGCCTTGAACGACGCCGCGCACGACCTGCACGCCCCGCACTTCATCGGCATCGGCGGCGCCGGGATGTCCGGCCTGGCGAAGATCCTCGCGGTGCGCGGAGCCAGCGTCTCCGGCAGCGACTCCAAGGAGTCCGACACCGTCCTCGCGCTGCGCGCCCTCGGCGCGACCGTGCACGTCGGCCACGCCGCCGAGCACGTGCCGGACGGCACCAGCAGCGTGGTCGTCTCCAGCGCGATCCGCGCCGACAACCCGGAGCTGGCCGCGGCCCACGAGCGCGGCATCCCCGTGGTGCACCGCTCCGACGCGCTGGCCGCGCTGATGGGCGGGCGCCGCGCGCTCGCCGTCGCCGGCACCCACGGCAAGACCACCACCACGAGCATGCTCGCCGTCGCCCTCGGCGAGCTCGGCCTGGACCCGTCCTACGCGATCGGCGGCGACCTCGACGCACCGGGCTCCAACGCCCACCACGGCACCGGCGAGATCTTCGTCGCCGAGGCCGACGAGAGCGACCGCAGCTTCCACAAGTACGCGCCCGAGGTGGCGATCGTGCTGAACGTGGAGCTCGACCACCACGCCAACTACGCGTCGATCGACGAGATCTACGAGTCGTTCGAGACCTTCGTCGGCCGGATCACCCCGGGCGGCACCCTGGTCGTCTCGGCCGACCACGACGGCGCCCGCGAGCTCACCGCCCGGGTGGCCGCGCGCGAGGGCCTGAACGTCGTCACCGTCGGCGCCGCCGAGGACGCCGACCTGCGCGTGCTGTCGGTGGTCGCCCGTGGCATGACCAGCGAGGTCACCGTCCTGCTGGACGGCGCCGAGCTGGCCTTCACCGTCTCGGTGCCCGGCCGCCACTACGCGCACAACGCGGTCGCCGCGCTGGCCGCCGGCGTCGCGCTGGGCGTGCCGGCCGCCGACCTCGCCAAGGCGCTCGGCGCCTACCCCGGGGTGCGCCGCCGGCTCCAGCTCAAGGGCGAGGCGGGCGGCGTGCAGGTGATCGACTCCTACGCCCACCACCCGACCGAGATGGCCGCCGACCTGGAGGCGATCCGCGAGGCGGCCGAGGGCCGCGTCCTGGTGGTCTTCCAGCCGCACCTGTTCAGCCGCACCCAGCAGCTCGCCGAGGAGATGGGGCAGGCGCTCGCGCTGGCCGACGCCTCGGTCGTGCTGGACATCTACCCGGCCCGCGAGGACCCGATCCCGGGCGTGACCAGCGAGCTGATCATCGACGCCGCCCGCCGGGCCGGCGCCGACGTCACCCCCGAGCACGACTTCGCCGCCGCCCCCGCCGTGCTGGCCGGCCTCGCCCGCCCGGGCGACCTGCTGCTCACGATGGGCGCCGGGGACGTCACGAACCTGGGCCCAGAAATTCTCAAGCACCTCGCGAACGTTGCCTCCAACGTCTGACGCACGCCGACGGGAGCCGTGATGAGCTACGAGATCGAGAAGACCGAGGCCGAGTGGCGCGAGCAGCTCAGCCCCGAGGAGTACCACGTGCTCCGCGAGGCGGGCACCGAGCGCCCGTTCACCGGCGAGTACACCGACACCAAGACCGTCGGCGTCTACGGCTGCCGGGCCTGCGGCGCCGAGCTGTTCAGCTCGGAGACCAAGTTCGACAGCCACTGCGGCTGGCCGTCGTACTACGCGCCGCTGGCCGGGGACCGGGTCCAGTACATCGAGGACAACACGCTCGGCATGCGCCGGGTCGAGGTGCGGTGCGCGCGCTGCGGCGGGCACCTCGGGCACGTCTTCGAGGGCGAGGGCTACGGAACGCCGACCGACCAGCGCTTCTGCATCAACAGCATCTCGCTGACGCTGAAGCCGGCGCAGGACTGACACCGGACCGACAGCGGCGAAAGGCCTGGGCATCCGCGGATGCCCAGGCCTTTCGCCTGCTCGGGCTCAGACGACCGGGGCGAAGCGGACCGGCAGGTGCACCAGGGCGCGGTGGAACGGGCCCGGGCGCCAGAGCAACTCCGTGGTGGGCAGGGCGAGTTCGAGGTCGCTCAGGCGGCTGGTCAGCTGCTCGATCGCGGAGATCGCGATCAGCAGGGCCGGGTCCCGGGCCGGGCAGGCGTGCGGGCCGGCCGCCCAGGCCAGGTGGGCGCTCTCGCCGCTGCGCAGCTCGGGGCCGTCGGTCGGCGGCGCCGCCTGGTTGTTGGCCGCCGCGTAGGAGACGAGCATCAGCGTGCCGGCCTTGATCTCGCGGCCGTGGAAGGTGATGTCGTAGCGCGGGTAGTGGGCCGAGAGGTTGGCCAGCGGCGGTTCGTGCCAGAGCACCTCGTCGATCGCCTGGTAGGCGGTCATCGCGCCGCCGAACAGCGATCCCGCGTAGCGCTCGTCGGTGAGCAGGCGCAGCAGGGCGTTGCCGATCAGGTTGGTGGTCGGCTCGTGCCCGGCGATCATGGTCAGGGTGATCTGCCGGATCACCTCGTCGTTGTCCAGTCCGGCCGGGTGGGTGACGAACCAGGAGGTGAGGTCGTGCCGGGGGCGCCGGCGCCGGTCGGCGACCATCTCGGTGACCACGGCGAGGAGGTCCCCGTAGGCGGCGACGGCCTTCTCGGTGGACTCGATCATCTTGGAGATGCCGGCCACCAGGCGGTCGCTGTGCTCCTCGGGCACGCCGAACCAGGTGTTGAAGACGAAGACCGGCAGCTGGCGGGCGTACTCGGCGATGAGGTCGGCGGTGCCGGCGGCCTCGAAGCGGTCGATCAGCCGGTGGGCGACCTCGCCGACGCGGCGCTGGAGCACGTGCGGTTCGAGCAGCTTGAGGCCGTCGGTGATGACCGCGCGGTAGCGGTCGTGGACCTCGCCGTCGCTGAACAGGGCGGTGGGGCGGTAGCCGAGCACGACCAGGAGCGGGGAGTCCGGCGGGACGGTGCGCTGCCAGGCCCGGGAGTCCTTGGAGAAGGTGTCGGTGTCGCGCAGGAGGTCCAGCGCGGCCTGGTAGTCGGTGACGAGCAGCCCCTCGACGCCGGGCGCGACCTCGACCGGGGCGACGGCGCCGTAGCGGCGCAGCCGGTCGTAGACCAGGTGCGGGTCGGCGGCGAACACCGGCCCGTAGATCGGCATCGGGCGGGTCTCGGTGCTCACGGTCCCTCCTGGGGGTCCGGGCCGGCCGGCAGGCCGTGCAGGACGTGCTCGGCGAGCGCGATCAGCGCGTCGAGGCTGGCGCCGCGCTCGCGGGCGTCGCAGAGCACGAGCGGGGTGTCGGGGTGCAGGTCGAGATGGGAGCGCAGGACCTCGACCGGGTGGACGGGCGCGTCCGGGAAGCCGTTGACGGCGACGGCGTAGGGCAGTCCCTGCTCCTCGACCATGTCCATGATCTCGAAGGAGTCGGCGAGCCGGCGGGTGTCGGCGAGCACCAGGGCGCCGAGGGCGCCGCGGGCGATGTCCTGCCAGAGCGGGAAGAAGCGGCGCTGGCCCGGGGTGCCGAACATGTAGAGCACGACGTTGCCGGGCAGGGTGAGCCGGCCGAAGTCGACGGCGACCGTGGTGGTGGTCTTCTCCGGCAGGTCGGCGAGGTCGTCGACCGGGCGGCCGGTCTCGGTCATCGCCTCCTCGGTGTGCAGGGTGGCGATCTCCGAGAGGGTGCGGATGAGCGTCGTCTTGCCGACCCCGAACGGGCCGGCGACGACGAGCTTCATCAGCGTCTGGTCCGGGTCGGGCAGGTAGCCCACCCGGCTGGGCCGGTCGTCCGGGCCGCCGGGGGCCGGGCTACCGGAGCGTGCGGAGTCCAACGAGGAGCCTCTCGACGATGGAGCGGTCGGTCTGCTGGGCGCGCGGGATCGGCGCGCGGGCGTTCAGGCAGCCCGCCTCGACCAGATCGGCGGCGAGGAAGACGGTGGCGCTGACCGGCAGGCGCAGGTGCGCGGCGGCCTCCACCACGGTCAGCGCGCCGGGGCGCAGCAGCTCCCAGAGCCGTTCGTGTTCGTGTTCCAGCCCGTGTGGCGGTTCGGCGCGGGCCGCGTACAGTACGGTCAGCCGCTCGAAGCCGGCGCTGCCGGGGCGGGTGCGGCCGCCGGTGGCGAGGTAGGCGGGCACCATCCGCCTGCGGGGGACGCCGGTCATGACCGCGGTGTGCCGTCGGACTGCCGGGGCGGGCTCGCGAGCGCGCGGCCCAGGGCGGCGACCTGCACCTGCATCTGGTACGCCACGTTGCCGAGCTGGGCCTCGGGCGAGGTGAACACGGCGAGCGAGGTGTTCTCCCCGGCCGGGACGACGACGGCGTAGCCGAGGTCGGACTCGACGACGGTCTGGGCCAGCCGGGGCTGGGCGGTGTCGGTGAAGGCGCTGGTGAAGGCGCGGGCGGCGGCGTGGACGGTGGCGGTCATCGCGGCGACCCGCTCGGCGGAGGCGCGGCCGAGGCCGTTCGAGGCGCCTTCGACGAGGCCGTCCCCGGTGGCGATGACCGCGTGCAGCACCCCGGGGAGCTCCAGCAGCGGAGTGAGCACCCACGAGATCTCGTCGGTGGCGGTCGGGCTGGGCGTGCTGCTCACTGCTCGGCTCCTTCGGGGGTCGGGCCTTCGCCCGTGGACTGGGGTGCGCCCGTGGACGGGGCTTCGCCCGTGGGCCGGGGGGCGCTCTCGGAGGCGGCACG
>NZ_JBFBDY010000047.1:0-26176 GCF_040683475.1 Kitasatospora sp. NPDC093558
GGGCGTCCGGGCCTCGGCCTGAGGGTGGGTGCGATGTGGTTATGGAGCCGCCGCGGTTCAGGAGGCGGTGCGCACCTCGGCGGAGGCACCCGCGGCGGCGGCGACCGGGGTGACCTCGACCAGACCGGCTTCCCCGAAGGTGAGCTTGCAGGTGTCGGCGCGGTAGGTCGCGACGGCGAGCGCCACCAGGCGGCCGGCCGAGGCGTACTGGGTGGTCATCACCAGCACCGGCGAACCCGGCGGGCGCTCCAGCAGGGCGGCCTCGTCGGCCTCGGCGACGCCGAGCTCGACCGCGCGGGACTCACCGTCGACCTCCAGGCGCTCCAGCTGGCGCAGCACCGAACGGGCGCGGTCGCTCTCGGCGCGGAAGCCCGGCAGGTGCGGCAGCGCGGACGCCGGCACGTGCAGCGACTCGGTGGCCACCGCCCGGCCCTCGACCAGCCGGACCCGGCGGACGGTGTGCACGGTGGCGCCCTCGGCGATGCCCAGGTGCTTCGCGAGCCGCGGGGAGGCCGGGGCGGTGGTGCAGTCCACCGTGCGCCAGGCCTGGCTGCGGCCGGCCCCGGGCCAGCCCTCCTCCTGCCGGTTGACCGGCACGCCGACGCGCGGGGCGGCGATCAGGGTGCCGATGCCTCGGCGGCGGACCAGCCGGCCCTCCAGCTCCAGCTGGTCGAGCGCCTGGCGCAGCGTCGCACGGGCGACGCCGAAGCGGGCGGCGAGCTCGCGCTCGTTGGGCAGCACCTGGCCGGTGGAGAACTCCGAGTCGATGGCGCGGAGCAGCACCGTGCGCAGGTGCCAGTACTTCGGTTCCGGTACCGACGTGAGCTGCCCTGTCGTCCCCACCGTGTCCTCCACCCTGTCGAGATCCGCCCTGCCGGAGCGGCGGGCTGAGAAGAGGGGCGGATCGCGGGCCCGCTGTCCGCTGTTGCGGCAGGTGGGAGAGCGGGCCTTTATCCGTCCTTCTTTATTAAAGGTCCTTGCAGTAAGCGACCCTAGGGGCATCCCGCGGAGATGGTCAAGACCAATGGCACGCCTTGGTGCGACTGTCGCGGGACTTCATGCCGCGTTCACGTCATTACGCGACAGAGCGCGTCACGGCGCGGGCCGTGCGCATCCACTCGGTAGGCTGCCCGGGTGATCGTGGTGACGAGTGTGAACGTGAACGGAATCCGGGCCGCCGCCAAGAAGGGCTTCATCGAGTGGCTGGCCGCCACCGAGGCGGACGTCATCTGCCTGCAGGAGGTGCGCTCCGAGCCCGGCCAGCTGCCCGTCGAGCTGCGCGACCTGGACGGCTGGCACGCGGTGTGGGCCCCGTCGGCCGCCAAGGGCCGGGCCGGCGTCGCCGTCCTGTCCCGCGCGAAGCCGCAGCGGACGGTGATCGGATTCGGGTCGGATGAATTCGACAATTCGGGCAGGTATGTCGAAATCGACCTCCCTGGCCTCACCATCGCCAGCCTCTACCTCCCCTCCGGCGAAGTCGGCACCGAGCGCCAGGACGAAAAGGAACGCTTCATGGCGGAATTCCTCGCCCACCTCACCGCCCTGCGCACCCGCGCCGCCGCCGACGGCCGCGAGGTCGTCGTCTGCGGCGACTGGAACATCGCGCACCGCCCCGAGGACCTCAAGAACTGGAAGGCCAACCAGAAGTCCGCCGGCTTCCTCCCCGAGGAACGCGCCTGGCTCTCCCGCGTCTACGACGAGGCCGGCTACGTCGACGTCGTCCGCGCCCTCCACCCCGACCGCACCGGCCCCTACTCCTGGTGGTCCTACCGCGGCCGCGCCTTCGACAACGACTCCGGCTGGAGGATCGACCTCATCGTGTCCACCCCCGGCCTGGCCGCCAAGGCCATCGAGGCCCACGTCGAACGCGCCGACACCCACGCCGAGCGCTGGAGCGACCACGCGCCCGTCACCGCGGTGTTCGACTTCGGCGACAACTGACCTGCAGGAATCCGAAGTTGATCGGAGCTCAGAGCCGACCCCGGCCAACCGGCCACGCCCGCCCAGGTCAGTAAGCCTGCCCGACGCGTGCCCTCGGGCGGCCGGGGACCTGGGAGCGCTCCTCGGTTGTCGGCTCGGCGCCGACTCGGCTCAGCCACACCACGAAGGTGACGACGAAGAGCGCCTCCACCACCAGGGAGACCGGGCCGTACGGAATCTCCCAGCCGTCCTCGTGATAGCTCGGGAGCCCGACCGTACGGGACAGCAGGAACCCGGCGATCATGGCGACACTGGTCGCCGACCCTACGAGCCAGGCGACGACCGGCCTCCGGAGGGCCAGACTGGTACGGGTGGGTCACCGCGCCCACGGACCGGCGAACGACCGGCTGCGGCACGCACCCGAAACCCGCAAACCAGTCGACCCGTCATTTGGTCCAGATGTCCAGCAGCTGGTTCGCCGCACGGAAGTTGTCGGGTGAATCCACGTTGCACACCACGGTGACCGCGGTGTTCCGGTCCGGGCTCACCTTGAAGGTGCTGTGGAACTGCTCCCAGTCACCGCGGTGCACCAGGCTGTTGTCGGGGAGAAGGAGGATCCCGGCCCCGTATCGCCCGTCTTCGATGCCGCGCTGACGCAGGACGTCACCCACACTCACCGCCCCTTCCGTGACTCCGGTGAGCAGCGCCGTTCCACCGATGCGGCCGGTGCGGTAGTTATCGGCCCAGCGGACCATTTCCCCCGGGGTGGTTTGGATGGAGCCGTCTCCATACTGTTTCCAGGGGGATGAATTGAGAGTGAAGGAGCCGTCCTTCTCGTCGTACGACTTCGCCTTGCCGGGGACGTCCACCGCCGGGGCCAGAGTCATGCGCAGGTGCAGTGGGGTGAAGAACTCCTGTTGGAGGAAGGTCGGGAACGGCGTGCCGGTGACCTTTTCGACGACATGCGCCAGGAGGACGTAGTTGGAGTTGGAGTAGGAGAAGCGCGTGCCCGGCGGACCTTCCGGCTGTGAGGCGAGGATGGCCGCGATCGCTTCCTTCTGGCCGGCCGGATCCGTCAGCTTGATGCCCTTGGCCTCCAGCAGATCCTGGTAGTCGGGAATTCCGCTGGTGTGACGCATCAAGTCACCCAGCGTGACGTTCCGGGTCCAGGCGGGCGGGTTGTCGAGGAAATCGGACAGTGGGTCGTTCAGCGCGAGCCGATGCCGCCCGACCAGCAGAAGAACGGCATCCGCGGTGAATTGCTTGGAATTGGATGCCATGTCGAAGACCGTCTTCGAGGTGATGGCACGCCCGGTCACAAGGTCGGCTTTCCCTTTCCCCGCCTCCCAGACGACATCACCGCGTCTGCCGACCGCGGCCGCACAGCCGGGGCCATCGGCGGAGGGCACCAGCTCCTGGAGAACCGCTGCACTGCGTTTCTCGCGGTCGTCGCCGGCCGCGTGTGCCCGCGGGTCCACGACGCCGGGAAGCGCGACGACGATCACGGCGCCAAAGGCCGCGCACAACGATGCCATCCGATTCACGCAGACCACCTTCTTCCCTCTGTCGAGAGTCCTCCGGCGGCCATGCCCTGGCCAATCGATCAAGAGCCGACGCTCTGGGCCTGCTGGTGAGGACCGCACCGAGCAGCCGAACCACGGCACCCCGGCAGGTGACGGACCGCGGGGTGATGCCGGGCTGCTCCGAGTGGCGTCCATGAGTGGTGGACGTTTCCCCACGAACGCAGGCTGGCTTACGCAGCGCCCGTACCGACCGTGCGGCGGCGCGTGGAGCCACCCGGCGTCGTTCCCGACTGGGCCGCCTGGGACGACGGCGAGAGGGATCACATGGCGGAACAGGGCATCGGTCAGGGCTGCCTGCCGACCGTTCGCACGATCGGCAGGTCCGTACGAAGGCGGGTGCGGCACAGGTGCTTACAGGGGCGCTCCCGGAACGCGCCCACCGGGCTGGCGCTCGCCGCGGCTGGGCTGGTGTTCCTGGGGGTGGTCGGGCCGACGGCGAGCGGCGCCATGGCGGCGCCGGGCCGTGAGGCCCTGTCAGGAGCTCGGGCGCGGTTCGTGCCCGGGCCCTGCCCGGAGACGCCCGAGCCGGTCCCCGGGCGGTGCGGGTTCCTGGAGGTGCCCGAGAACCGCGCCACCCACCGGCACGGACGGACCATCCGGCTGGCCGTCGCGATCATCCCGGCGGTGTCCGCGACGCCGGCCGGGGACCCGGTGGTGTTCATGGAGGGCGGCCCCGGCGGCGACGCCTTCGGAAGCATCCCCTTCCTGATCGGCGCGGGCGTGAACAGCGACCGCGATCTGATCGTCATGGCCCAGCGCGGCACCCTCCACTCGGAGCCGAACCTCGCCTGCCCGGAGGTCGACCGGTTCTACGCGGGCGCCGTGGGGCTGCCCTTCAACGCGCCCTCCACCGGGGAACTCCTGGTCCGGGCGACGACGGAGTGCCGCAAC
Source organism: Kitasatospora sp. NPDC093558 (assembly GCF_040683475.1). Lineage (NCBI taxonomy): Bacteria > Bacillati > Actinomycetota > Actinomycetes > Kitasatosporales > Streptomycetaceae > Kitasatospora > Kitasatospora sp. NPDC093558. The sequence continues at coordinate 4,395 of NZ_JBFBDY010000047.1, forward strand.
CGCCTGACCGCCGGCGGGGTCGAGCTCGCCGCCTACAACACGACCGAGAACGCCGCGGACTTCGCCGACCTCCGTACGGCGCTGGGCATCGACCGGTGGAACGTCTACGGGTACTCCTACGGCACCGACCTTGCCCTCACCTACCTGCGCCTGCACCCCGAGGGGATCCGCTCGGTGGCGATCGACTCGGTCGCGCCTCCGAAGGTCATCAACCTGCCGTGGACCTGGGACAGCTTCCGGGAGGGGCTCGACGCGGTCTTCGCGGCCTGCGAGGCGCAGCCCGCCTGCAAGAACCGCTACCCCGACCTCCCCCGGACCGTCACCGAGCAGGTCCGCCGGCTGGAGGAGCACCCCCTGACGCTGACGGTGCAGCCCCCGGGGGGCGGAAACCCGGTGACGGTCGTCCTCGACGGGGGCGCGCTGACGGACCTGCTGGTCGCCAAGGCCATCCCGTTCGTCGACCTGCCCGCCGCCCTCGACGAACTCGCCCACGGGAATCCCGAGCGCTTCGCACGCGCCCGCGCCGCGGGTGCGACGCCCGTCGTCGGCGAATTCGCCTACGGGCTGAAGGAGTCGGTGGCCTGCAGCGAGTGGATGCCGGGCTTCTCCCGGGCCGAGGTGCTGGAGGCGGGGCGCCGCAACCTCCCCGGGTGGCCGGACACCGTCCTGGCCCAGGCGCCGCAGCTGCCCTTCCAGTACGACGTGTGCCGGGTCTGGAACGTCCCCGACCGCACGTCGATCCAGCGGGTGGACACCGTCAGCGACGTGCCGACGCTCGTCATCTCCGGGACCTTCGACTCCAAGACCGGGGCGAGCTGGGGCCAGTACGCGGCCCGCACGCTGTCCCGCTCGACCGTCGTGCGGATCCCGGGCATCGGCCACTGGGTGGTCCCGCAGTCGTGCTGCGCACAGAGCGTCCTGGTCTCGTTCCTCGATCGTCCGACCGCGCCCGACACCGCCTGCGTGGCGGATCTCGCGCCCGCGCCCTTCACCATCACCCCCGAAACGGAAACCGCGTAGATGACCATTTCCCCTCCCCACCGCCGCCGCACCGCGCGACGGCTCCGCACCGCCATGGCCGGGGCCGCGGCCGGCCTCCTCGTCGTGGGCCTCGCCGCGCTGCCCGCCCAGGCTGAGCCCGTTGCCGGACCGCTGCTCGGCACGGTCGCCCGGACGACCGGGCACGCGCACTTCGAGCCGGGCCCCTGCCCGAGGACGGCAGACCCGGCTCCCCCGGTCAAGAATCCCCGCTGCGGAACGCTCACCGTGCCCGAGAACCGCTCCCGGCCCGACGGACCCACCATCACCCTCGGCGTGGAGATCGTGCCCGCCGAAGCCAAACCGCCGGCGCCCGACCCGATCGTGTGGCTCGCCGGTGGCCCCGGCGACGACGCCGTGTCCGAGATCCAGCTGGCGCTCAACGGCGGCCTGAACCGCGACCGGGACGTGATCTTCATGTCCCAGCGCGGGACGTACTCGGCCGACCCGGCGCTCACCTGCCCGAACATCGACCAGTTCAACGCGGACTCCCTCGGCCTCGTCTACGGCGCGCCGTCCACCGGGCGCCTGCACGTCGAGGCGACCCGGGCCTGCCGCGACGAGCTGGCCGGCCGCGGGGCCGACCTCAGCGCCTACAACAGCACCGAGAGCGCCGCCGACTACGCCGACCTGCGCGAAGCGCTGTGCATCGAGCAGTGGAACGTCTTCGGCATCTCCTACGGCACCGACCTGGCCCTCCTCTACATGCGCCTGCACCCGCAGGGCATCCGATCGGTCGGCATCGACGGCGTCCTGCCGCCCTCCCTCGCCAGCGGGGCCGTGACCTGGAAAGCCGCACAGGAGGGATTCGACGGCCTGTTCGACGCCTGCGCGAAGCAGAGCGCCTGCAACGACCGCTACCCGAACCTGAAGGCCACCTTCGAGCGCCTCGTCGTCGACCTCGAAGCCCGGCCGGTCACCACCACCGTCACCGTTCCGGGCCACCCGGAGCCGGTGGAGGTCACCCTGGACGGCGGCGTCCTGGTGAACTGGCTGACCTCCGCCACCCACCTGGCGGCCGGGGTTCCCCGCTCCATCGACGAACTGGCCCACGGCAACCCGCAGCGGATCGCCGAGCAGTGGGCGGGCGGAAAGCTCAGCCCAGCGGCCTTCGGCAGGCTCTCCCACGGGCTCGCCTTCGGCGTCTTCTGCAGCGAGTGGACACCGTTCGAGAGCGAGGCGGACGTGCTCGCGGCAGGACGGCGCGCCTTCCCGTCGTTCCCCGACTCGGTGCTGGCCAACGCCCCGGGGCTCGCCTGGCTCCACGACGACTGCCGCGCCTGGGACGTCCCCGCGGCACCGCGCTCGGTCCGGGACGTGACGCACAGCGACATTCCGACCCTCGTGCTGTCGGGCGGGTTCGACGCCCAGACCGCGCCGAGCAGCGGTCCGTACGCCGCCCGCACGCTGAGCCGGTCCACCGAGGTCCTGGTCCCCTACGTCGCCCACGTCGTCTTCGCCGACTCGGCGTGTGCGCAGGAGATCACCCGCTCGTTCTTCGACACTCCGACCGCGCCCAACACGGAATGCCTCGCCTGCCTCCAGCCGCCTGACTTCGAGATCGCGGTGTAAGGCCAAGTCGCCAGGCCAAGTCGTAGGACCAAGTCGAGGCCATTGCCGGGTTCCGGCCCCGCCGTGCGACCGGCGGGGCCGGAGCCGCTCCGTGCGGGGCGCCAGGCCTCAGGAAGGAGGGTCACCCGGGTGACCACCGATCCCATCGCCTCCGGCGCGGGCCCGTCGTGAGCGGCCTCGCCGGGCTGCGCCGCAACCGCTTCGCCCTCGCCGTCGTGCTGCTGGTCCTCGCCTGTGCGACGGGCATCACGCTCTACCTCGACGAGCGCGGCACCCGGCAGCACAGCCGGGCGCTCGCGGTGCCGAGCGCCCCGGACTGGGTCGAACTGAACATCGCGGCCCAGGACTTCGACCCCAGGGGCGCGGAGCTGACGCTGTTCGTCCTGGTCCTTCCGCATGGCGGCCTGGCCCAGAGCTCCGACCCGTCCGCCTTCACCCGCCAGGTGGACATCAAGGTCGAGGCGATCGCCAAGACGGTCCTGCGGACAGCACCCGGAGAGGTGACGTCGCCACAGCTCGTCCAGGCCGGCCTCTACGGCGGCACCGAGACCGACTACCCCTTCGACCGCTACCGGTTCACCGTCGCCTTCTCGGCCTCGGACGGCACCGGCGCCGCCGTGCCCGTCGGCCTCGTCTTCGGCGACGCGGACCCGTTCTTCGCCGTCCACCCCACGGCCGACGGCCCGGCCTCCGGGACCGTGGTCCTGAACGCGAGGGCCACCCGGGCGCGCAGCACGCTGATCCTGGCGTGGTTCATGATCGCCGCGATGTGGGCGCTGGCGCTGGCCGTCATGGGCGGCGCGGAGGTGGTGTACCGCGGCGGCCAGGGAATGGTGTGGCCCGCGCTCGGCTGGATGGCGGCGACGCTGTTCGCGCTGATCAGCATGCGGAACGCGGCGCCGGGCTCACCGCCGATCGGCTCACTGATCGACTACCTCGCGTTCTTCTGGGCCGAGGGAATCATCGCGACCAGCCTGATCGTCGCCGTGCTCGCCGGCACCCACACCGAGCGCCGAAACCGCGCCACGACGGCCCAGGCAGAACCGGGCGAGCCCTGACACCCTGGCGTCTATCCGCTGGCGCATCGACCTCATCGTGACCACCCCCGGCCCGGCCGCCAAGGCCATCGAGGCGAGCGCTGGTCCGACCACGCGCCCGTCACCGCCGTGTTCGGCTTCGGCGACAACTCACCTACAGCCAGCGACAGTTGATCACAGCCCAGAGGCGGCGCCCCCCGCCAGGCTGCGCGGGCTTCGGGTCAGCGCCTCCTCGCCCTCACTCCCCCACGTCAACCGTTGCTGCAGACCGGTTTGGTCGAGTGGCCGGACAGGTAGGTTCGCCGCTCGTCGGAGGTGAGATCGCGGCTGATGGACTGGCAGATCTTCCGGATCGCGTCAGACGGCTGCGGAAGGGCGATATTCCACAGTCGTACGGTGGCGTCATTACTGCCGGTGGCGAGACTCTTTCCGTCCGGGCCGACCGCCACCGAGGACACGGCGGCGCTGTGGCCCGTGAGCGTGGCGCGGCTCTTGCCGGTGGCCACGTCCCACAGCCGTACCGTGTGGTCGGTGCCGCCGGTGGCGAGGGCGCGGCTGTCCGGGCTGAACGCCACGGAGGTCACCGTGTCGAGATGACCGCTCAGGGTTGCGACGTTCTCGCCGGTTGACACGTCCCACAAGATTGCGGTGGCATCGTCGCTGCCGGTGGCGAGAGTACGCCCGTCCGGACTGAAGGCCACCGCAAGTTCGTCGGTGACCCCGGCGCTCGTCGAGCGCGCCCTGGTGACCCTGGCCACCAACCGCGGGCTGCTACTGGTCGGCGAGTGACGGTAGTCGCTCTCCGCCGCGAGACGCGAAAGGCGGCACCACCCAACGGGTGGCGCCGCCTTCCCTAGCCGCACATGGCTGATGTACGCAACCTCATCTGCTCACGGCCCCGGCCGCCAGCGCCGACACCGCATGCACCCACCACTCCTCGGTAGGCCGCGAGACCGCTCCGGCCTTCGCCGTTCGTCGAGCGCCGGCAACATGGAGGACCCCAACCCCGGCCAGGAACACCGAGTGGGCAGCGCGGCGGCCAAACGCCTGGAGCTCTGCACCGGTTCGTACACAGGTTACGATTCGAGCAAAGGCCCTGACTATCCTGACTATCCGTCAGATCTGGCATATCCTCTGCCGCAAGCGAGCACGGACCGATCGGGCGGTAACCCAGTGGCAGCAGTCGACAGCCGGCGCGTACAGACAGCCGTCATCGGAGGCCCGGACTCGGACCAGCCTGTCATCGCCCCCGAGCAGCCGCACCACCTGGATGAGCTCCGACGTCATTTCGGAACCGACCAGTTCTGGTGCGGCACCCACCTGGGCGGCTGCGGCGAGAAGCTGATGACCAAACGGTACGAGTGGAAGGTCTGCCACTTCTCCCACTACCCGGACCGCGACGGCAGCAAGCCCACATGCCACCGCAGCGCAACCGGCGTGGAAAGCGCCGATCACCTCTTCATCAAACGTGATGTCAAAGCCTGGCTGGCCGACCAGGGGTATCTGGCCCAGGCCGACCTCCGCAGTCTGGGGCACGACCCAGGGGACGCCGTGGACTTCTGGCTATGCCCCACCGGGCAACACCTTCGGTTCGCGCTCCACCCCGGCGACTACCGGACCTGGCGGCGAGCCGTCGAGAGCCTCGGTGCGAAGACCGGCCGGGTCGAATGGGTCTTCGGGCGGGACGGTGCCGTGGTCACCGACACGGTGGCCCGACGCGGCTACGCCCTGCGGGTCCGCTGCGAGACACAGGGAACCGACCGCCGCGTCCTGATCGGCGTGGTGACGGCCAACACCGGCACCGTCCCCTGGGCACCGCTGTAGTCCTGCCGCATGACCACGCGCCGACACCCACGCCGAGCGCTGGAGTGACCACGCACCTGTCACTGCGGTGTTCGAGTTCGGCGACAACTGACCTGCACACCGCTGCAGTTGAACCTGTAGACCTCAGAGGCATCCCCGGGGTACGTCGCCGTTTCCCGTGCTCGCGCACGCTCACCGGCGAGAGTGCGCGAGCCGACGAGGCCCGTGCCGTCCGGTGACAACGCCTACCGGGCTGCACCGGCCTCGCCGGGTGCACCGAGGTCTACCAGCCGACGCGCGACGGTACGGGGCTGAGCTTGGCGCTGAGTGCCGGGAGGAAGGTCGGGAGCCTGGCGACCATGGATTTGGGGACCGGGGTGGGATCCCCATCCGCAGGTGGCTCGTCGTCGTTCGGGTGTCAGTAGGTGAGCGGGAGGGCGGTCAGCCGCCGTTGCAGTGGGTTGGGCCGCCAGTCGAGCGCCGCCCCGTCGGCCAGCCGCAGCTCGGGCAGCCGGCGCACCAGTGTGCCGATGGCCACCTCGGCCTGGAGTTTGGCCAGCGGGCCGCCGAGGCAGAAGTGCGGGCCGTTGCCGAAGCTCAGGTGCCGGTTGCCGGGGCGGGTCAGGTCGAGCCGGTCGGGGTCCTCGAAGCGGTCGGGGTCGCGGTTGGTCGCGGCGAGGAACAGGTAGACGAGTTCGCCCTCGCGCAGCATCCGGCCGCCGATCTCCAGGTCCTCCGCGACGACCCGGACGATCGCCTGGGTCACCGTGTCGTAGCGGGCCAATTCCTCGACGGCGCCGCGGATCAGCGCCGGGTCCTCGCGCAGCCGGGCCAGCTGGTCGGGGTGGCGCAGCAGGGCGAGGGTGCCGTTGCCGATCAGGTGGGTGGTGGTCTCGTCGCCGGCGGTGATCAGGACGAAGCAGGTGGACAGCAGTTCGGAGTCGGTGAGCCGGTCGTCGTGTGCCTGGGTGGCGACCAGGGCGCTGATCAGGTCGTCGCCCGGGTCGGCGCGGCGTCGGCGGACGAGGTGCGCGAGGTACTCGTCGAACTGGTCGATCGCCTCCTCGAACTTGCCGATGTCCTCGGTCAGGCGCCCGAAGCAGCGGAACCAGGACTTCACCCGGGGGTGGTCCTCGGGCGGGATGCCGAAGAGCTCGCAGACGACGGACGTCGGCAGTGGGGAGGCGACCGCCTCGATCAGGTCCATGGCCGGCCCGGCCTCGACGGCCCGGTCGATCAGCTGGTCGACGATCCGCTGGATGCCGTCGCGCAGGGCTTCGACCCGCCGGGCGGTGAACGCCCGGTTGGCCAGCTTGCGCAGGCGGGCGTGGTCGGGCGGGTCGGTGTTGGTCATCACGTGGCCAAGGCGGTCGGCGATCCGGCTGAAGGCCTTCAGGTTGCCGCCCTGCGCGACGTAGGCGCGGGTCATCCGGTCCCGGTCGTTGGACAGCCGCAGGTCGCCCAGGGCCGCCTCGACGTCGGCGTACCGGGTGAGGTACCAGATGCCCTGGGCGCTGCGGTGGACCGGGCTCTCGCGCCGCATGCGGGCGTAGAACGGATACGGGTCACGGCGGGCCTCGGGCGTGAGCAGGTCCGCCGCGAGGTCATGGGACGCGGCGAGGTCATGGGACGGGGCGAGGCCCGCCGTGGGGCGGGCCGCGTCCGTGGTTTCGGTCAGGTTCACCGTGAGCCGCGCTACCGCTGAGCGTCCATGGCGTCGGCGAGGCTCTTGGGCCGCATGTCGGTCCAGGACTGCTCGACGTACTCCAGGCAGGCGGCGTTGGTGTCGGGGCCGTGGGCGACGGTCCACCCCTCGGGGACGTCCGCGAACTGCGGCCACAGCGAATGCTGGTTCTCGTCGTTGACGAGTACGAGGAAGGTGCCGTCCTGGTCGTCGAACGGGTTGGTCATGGGTCAGTCCTCCTGGTGGGAAAGGTGGGGAAGGGTGGTGTCACCGGTGGCCCCGGCGAGCTTGGCGGCGAGGATCGGTCCGATCTGGGCCAGCGAGCCGGCTTCGGTCATCCGGTTGTGCCGGGTGGTGATCTCGTGCGATTCGATCCGGCCGACGATGTACGGGCGCCAGATCCCGGGCCCGGCGTTGTCCTCGGTCCGGTCGATCGTCGAGTTGAACAGCAGCAGATCTCCCTCGAACCTGGCGGGGACGAAGTCGACCGCCAGCTTCGCGTTGTTGATCATGATCTGGACGATCACCTCGACCTGTCGCTCCGTCAGGCCGGCCAGCGCGCTGCCCCGCTCGCGCAGGACCTCGGCGACCTCGCCGTAGGTCAGCTCCCGGTCGCCCGGGTCGACGTCGAGCACACCGACGAGCACGTCCCGTTCGGTGGGCACCGGCACCTCCTCGAACTGCACGTCCTTCACCGGGTAGGCGTCGAGGATCGCCAGCAGCGCGGTCCGCTCGCCGCGCGACTGCAGCTCGCAGGCCAGCGCGTGGGCGATCAGCCCGCCGGCGGACCAGCCGAGCAGCAGATACGGGCCCTCCGGCTGGATCTTCTGGATCTGGTCGGCGTAGTCGGCCGCCATCTCCTCGAAGGACGTCGGCAGCGGTTCGGGTCGGCCGAGGCCGCGCGCCTGGATCGCGTAGACCGGATGCTGCGGACCGATGTGGTTCAGCAGCCCGCTGTACGACCAGCTGATGCCCCCGCCGGGGTGGATGCAGAACAGCGGCGTGTCGGTCCCGGTCGAACGCAGCGGCAGCACCACGTCCAACGCGTCGTCGGGATCGTTCATGACCAGGCGCTCGGTGAGCCCGGCCACGGTCGGCGCCTCGAACAGCATCCGCAGGCCCAACTCCACGCCGAGGGTCTCCCGGACGCGGGAGGCCAGGCGCGCGGCCAGCAGGGAGTGCCCGCCGAGGCCGAAGAAGTCGTCGTCGATGCGCACCTGCTCCCGGCCGAGGACCTCGCCGAACAGGTCGCACAGCAGCTCTTCCTGCGGGGTCCGGGGGCCACGCCCGACGCCCGACGCCCCGTACTCGGGGGCGGGCAGGGCGGCCCGGTCCAGCTTGCCGTTGGCGGTCAGCGGCAGCGCGTCCACGGTCACGAAGGCCGACGGCACCATGTACTCGGGCAGTTCGCGGCGCAGCCGGCCGGACAGCTCACCCGTCTCGGGCGCACCCTCGGGGGCGGCCACCAGGTACGCGACGAGCCGCTTGTCGCCGGGCTGGTCCTCGCGGGTGACCACGGCCGCCTGCGCGACACCGGGGAGACCGGCGAGCACCGCCTCGATCTCACCGGGCTCGATCCGGAAACCACGCAGCTTGACCTGGTGGTCGGCCCGGCCGGCGAACTCCATGGTGCCGTCGGCAAGCCAGGCTGCCAGGTCGCCGGTGCGGTACATCCGGTCTCCGGCCGGCCCGTACGGGTCGGCGGTGAACCGCTGTGCCGTCAGGTCGGGTCGGCCGAGGTAGCCGCGGGCCACGCCCACCCCCGCGAGGTACAGCTCGCCGACCACGCCCGGGGGCACCGGCCGCAGCCGGGCGTCGAGCACGTAGGCGCGCATGTTCGCCATCGGCCGGCCGATCGGCACGGTCGCGGCGTCCTCCGGGAGGCTGCGGACCGGGTGGCAGGTGGCGAGGGTGGTGGCCTCGGTCGGGCCGTAGCCGTTGACCACGGTGAGGCCGGGGCAGGCCGTCTGCACCCGGGCGACGGCGGCCGGGGAGACCACGTCGCCGCCGGTCCACACCTCGCGGACCCCTCGAAGCAGCTCCGGGCGTTCCTCGGCGACCAGGCGGAACAGGCCGGCCGTCAGCCACAGTCCGGTCACCTCGTACTCGCTGACCGTGTGGTGCAGCAGGTCGAGGTCGAGCCGACCGGGCGGTGCGACGACGGCCCGGCCACCGCTGAGCAGTGGCACCCAGTGCTCGTACGTCGAGAGGTCGAAGGCGGTCGGGGAGTGCAGCAGCACCCGCTCGTGTCCGCCGCGGTGCCAGTCGGGGGCGAGCGCGAGGCCCACCACGTCGCGGTGGGTGACGGCGACGCCCTTCGGCCTGCCGGTCGACCCGGAGGTGTACATGATGTAAGCCAACTGTGACGGCCTGCACGGGACTTCGGGATCGGATGCGTCGGTCTCGGTCCGGAGCAGTGCGGTCAGCACGTCCTCGGTGAGCACGAGGGCGGCCCCAGCCTCCTGGAGGATCAGCTCGATCCGGGACTGCGGGAAGCGCGAGTCGAGCGGCACGTAGGCGCCACCCGCCTTGATGATCGCCAGCACTGCCACGACCAGGTCCGCCGAGCGCTCCAGCAGGACCGCGACCGGGGCCTCCGGCCGCACGCCCCGGCGGATCAGGGCCCGCGCGAGGCGGTTGGCCCGCAGGTCGAGTTCCCGGTACGTCAGCTCGGTGGCGCCCGCCACGACGGCCACCGCGTCCGGGGTGGCCAGCACCTGGCGGGCGAACAACTCCGGCAGCGCCGCCTCCGGCAGCTCGGCGGCGGTGTCGTTGACCTCGGAGAGCAGAAGGTGGCGTTCCGCGTCGGACATGATGTCGATCCGGCCGACCGGCCGGTCGGGGTCGGCGACCGCCGCGCGCAGCAGCCGTGCCCAGCGGTCGAACAGCAGCTCCACGGTGGCCGGGTCGAACAGGTCGGTGGCGTACTCCACCGCGCCCACCAGACCGGCGAGGCCGCCGTCCGGGCGGTACTGCTCGGCCAGGCTGAACGTCAGATCGACCCGCGAAGTGCCGGTCGGCGCCGCCAGGTAGCCGGTCCGCAGCCCCGGCAGGGTGAACTCGCTCAGCGGCGCGTTCTGCAGGGCCAGCATGATCTGGAACAACGGGTGGTGCGACAACGACCGGGCCGGGTTGACCACCTCGACCAGGTACTCGAACGGCACGTCCTGGTGGGCGTAGGCGGCCAGCGCCTTCTGCCGGACCCGGCCCAGCAGTTCGGTGAACGCGGGGTCGCCGCTCGTGTCGGTGCGCAGCACCAGGGTGTTGACCATGAATCCGACAAGGTCGTCCAGCGCCTGGTCGGTGCGCCCCGCGATGGGGCTGCCGATCGGGATGTCGGTGCCGGCGCCGAGCCGGGTGAGCAGCGCGGCGAGGCCGGCCTGGAGCACCATGAACATACTGGCGCCCTGTGCGGTGGCCAGGTCCCGCAGCGCCTGGTGCAGTTCGGCGTCCAACCGGACGGCGAGCGTGCCGCCCCGCTGGGAGGCCACCGGCGGCCGGGGCCGGTCGGCGGGGAGCTGCAGCTGCTGCGGTAGCTCGGCCAACTCGTCCTTCCAGTAGGCGAGTTGCCGGGCGAAGAGGCTGTCCGGGTCGGCGGCGTCGCCGAGCAGGTCGCGCTGCCAGCGGGTGTAGTCGGCGTACTGGACCGGCAGCGGGGACCACTGCGGTTCCTCACCCCGGCAGCGGGCCCCGTAGGCCGCGGCCAGGTCGCCGGAGAGCGGGCCCATCGACCAGCCGTCGGCCGCGATGTGGTGAACCACGAGCAGCAGCACGTGCCGGTCGGGGGCCAGCGCGTAGAGCTCCGCGCGGATCGGCGGCTCGGCGGCCAGGTCGAAGCCGCGCTGGGCGCCCTCGGCCAGTCGGCCGGGCAGCCGCGCGTCGCCGAGCTCGATGACGGGCAGCTCGGGGCGGGACTCGTCCGCGCTCAGCACGAGCTGGTACGGGACGCCGTCCGTCTCGCGGAAGACCGTCCGCAGGCTCTCGTGCCGGGCGATCACGTCGGCGAGCGCGGTGTGCAGCGCCGGGCGGTCGAGTTCGCCGTCCAGGTGCAGCGCGAGCGGCATGTTGTAGGTGGCGCTCGGTCCGTCCATGCGGTGGAGGAACCAGAGGCGTTGCTGGGCGAAGGACAGCGGCACCCGGTCGGGGCGGGGACGGACGGTCAGCGCGGGCCGCTCGGTGACAGAGCCGTCGAGACGCGCTGCCAGGGCGGCCACGGTCGGGTGTTCGAAGAGCGTGCGGACCTCCAGTTCGGCGCCGAAGGTCACCCGGACCCGGGAGGCCAGGCGGGTCGCCAGCAGGGAGTGCCCGCCCAGGTCGAAGAAGCTGTCCTCGACGCCGACGCCGGGCAGCCCGAGCACGTCGGCGAAGAGTTCGGCGAGCAGCTGCTCCTGCGGGGTGCGCGGGGTCCGCCCGGCCGTGGCGGTGCCCAGGTCGGGGGCGGGCAGAGCGCGGCGGTCGAGCTTGCCGCTGGGGGTCAGCGGCAGCGCGTCCAGGACCACGAAGGCCGACGGCACGAGGTAGTCGGGCAGGCGGTCGCGCAGCCGGTCGCGGAGTTCGCCGACGAGGGCGCCCGTGGCGCGGCGCCCGGTCGGGCGGTTGGTGAGCGAGGACAGCGCAGTGCCGGACGGCCGCCGCGGCCGGTAGACCTCGACGGGGGCGTCTGCTTGTCCAGCGGCGAAGAGCACGTCGAGGGCTTCGGGTGCGCCGGCCGACCAGGTGACGGCCACCCGGCGGCCGAGTTCGTCGCCGAGCGCGCGGAAGTCCTCCGGGTCGGGCAGGCCGTCGTCGTCCGGGCCGTGGAGCCGGTCCAGCAGTTCGGCGAGCGTAGCGTCACCGTTCTGGACCGCGCGGACCAGCGCGGCCTCGCGGGCGACGCGCCGGTTCGGCACCCCGGTGATACGGACCGGCTCCGCGCCCTGCCGTACCAGCAGTTCACGCAGGTCCACGAGGTCGGCGACGTCCCGGCCCCAGGTCACGTCCTGGACCGCAACCGGCGCGGCCGGCTGCTTGTGCAGGGTGACGTCGTAGCGGTAGCGGGTCAGCTCGTTGTGGTGCCGGCCTTGCTTGATCTCCACGGCGACGGCGCCGATGTCGGTGCTGCGGTCCCGCAGGACGGTGAAGTAGTCCGGGTCGACGAGGAGTTCCTTCTCCACCAGGAGGGCCTGTTCCACGGCGCGGCGCACCGCGGGCAGATCGGCACCGTCGGTGGCCCGGTGGAGCTGGACGGCGGTGGTGAAGGGGCGTAGCAGTCGCAGGTTGCGGACGTCGCCGACGAACAGGGCGCCGCCGGGGGCGAGCAGACGCATCAGCTTGTCGATCACGTCGGCGAGGTAGTCGGCGGACGGGAAGTACTGCACCACCGAGTTGATCACGATGGTGTCGAACTGCCCGGTGGGAAGGCCCTCGGTGTCGTGTGCCGGGCGGGTCTGGAGCACCACGCGTTCGGCGAGGTCCGGCTTCCCGGCCACCTGGGCGGCGAGTGCGTCGATGGCGGTGGCGGAGAAGTCGGTCGCCCAGTAGGCCTCGCAGTGCGGTGCGATCTGCGCGAGGAGCAGGCCGGTGCCGACGCCGACCTCCAGCACGTGGCGGGGGCGCAGGGCCAGGATGCGGGCCACGGTCGCGTCCTGCCACTCGCGCATCTGCTCGATCGGGATCGGGCCGGCGTCGTAACTGCTGTTCCAGCCGACGAAGTTCTGGCCGAAGGCGGCTTCCTCGGGGGCGATGGGCAGGGCGTCGTAGATGTCCCGCCACTCGTCCACGTGGTCCGCTTCGAGCCCGTCGTCCCGGGCCGTGTCCTGGCGCGGGACGACGTAGCCGATCAGGCGGTCGTCCTTGGCCAGGACGGCGGCCTGGGCGACGGCAGGGTGCTCGGCGAGCGCCGCCTCGATCTCGCCGGGTTCGATGCGGAAGCCGCGGACCTTGACCTGCTGGTCGGCACGGCCGACGTACTCCAGCTCGCCGTCCGCCCTGCGACGCACCACGTCCCCGGTGCGGTACATGCGGTCGCCGTCCACACCGAACGGGCAGGCCACGAACCGCCCGGAGGTCAGCCCCGGCCGATTGAGGTAGCCCCGGGCCAGGCCCGCACCCGCGACGTACAACTCCCCTGGCACACCGGGCGGAACCGGCTGCAGTCGCGCGTCCAGCACGTAGACCCGGGCGTTGGTGATCGGGCGGCCGATCGGCGGCACGCCCGACCCGGGCGACAACGGGTCGCTCATCGTCGCGCACACCGTCGTCTCCGTCGGACCGTACGCGTTGATCATCCGACGCCCGGGCGCCCAGCGGTCCACCAGCTCCGGCGGGCAGGCCTCGCCCGCCACTACCAGCGTCGACACGGTCACCGCGTCCTCGGGCACGGCGGCCAGGACGGACGGGGGCACGGTGACGTGGGTGACCGCGAGGCCCGGGTCGGTCAGCGCGGCGACCGGGTCCGCCGCCGGGGGCAGCACCAGGGCCGCGCCACGCAGCAGGGCGGTGTAGATCTCCGACACCGAGGCGTCGAAGCTCGGCGAGGCGAACTGGAGCACCCGGCTGTCGGGTTCGATCGCGAACCGCTCGATCTGCCCGGCGACCAGACTCGCCACGCCACCGTGGGCGACCACGACGCCCTTGGGGCGGCCGGTCGAGCCCGAGGTGTAGATCACGTACGCGGGGTGCCGGACGTCGAGCGCGACCTCCGGATCGGTGTCCGGCCACTGCGAGACCTCGGCCACCATCGCCGGATCATCGACCACCACCGACGGACGGGCGTCCGCCAGCATGAAGTCGACCCGCGACCGCGGGTACGCCGGATCCACCGGAAGGTACGCGGCCCCGGCCTTCAGGACACCGAGGACGGCCACCACCGACTCCACCGAGCGCGGCAGCGCCACCGCCACGACCTGCTCCGGGCCGGCACCCCGCGCGATCAGCGCATGCGCGAACCTGCTTGCCCGCGCGTTCAACTGACGGTACGTCAGCTCGACCTCGCCGCAGACCATCGCGATCGCGTCCGGCGTCGCCGCCACCTGCGCCGCGAACGCCTGCGGCACCGGGGCGGCGCCCACCTCGCGGGTGGTCGCGTTGCCGCCTTCCAGCAGCCGGTGCCGCTCACCAGCGTCGAGGAGGTCGATCCCCCAGATCGGCCGCTCCGGGTCGGCCGTGACCGCCTCCAGCAGGAGCGTCCAGCGCCGCGCGAGGGTCTCCACCGTTTCCCGGTCGAACAGGTCGGTGGCGTACTCGATCCCGCCGACGATCCCGGCCGGGCTGCCGTCCGGCCCGAATTGTTCGGCGAGGGCCACACCGAGGTCGAACTTGGCGGTTCCGGTCGCCACCGCGTAGGTGGCGACGTCCAGGCCGGGCAGCGAGAAGCGGCCCATCGGCGCGTTCTGCACGGCCAGGATCGTCTGGAACAGCGGGTGGTGCGACAGCGAGCGGGACGGGTTCAACACCTCCACCAGGTGCTCGAACGGCACGTCCTGGTGCGCGTACGCCGACAACGCCGTCTCCCGCACCCGACCCAACAACTCCGCGAAACTCGGATCACCGCTCGTGTCGGTGCGCAGCACCAGCGTGTTGACGAAGAACCCGACCAGATCGTCCAGCGCCTCGTCCGTGCGCCCCGCGATCGGACTCCCGATCGGAACGTCCGTCCCCGCACCCAACCGCGTGAACAACGCCGCGAGGCCTGCCTGCAGCACCATGAACAGACTGGTACCGGTGCTACGCGCCAACTCACTCAGGGAGGCGTGCAGTTCGGGGCTCAGCTCCAGACCGACCTGGCCTCCGTGCCAGCGGGCGACGGCCGGCCTCGGCCGGTCGGCGGGCAGTTGGAGCAGCTCCGGCAGGCCGGACAGCTGTCGCTTCCAATAGCCGAGTTGCTCGGCGAACCGGCTCTGCGGGTCGGTGGCGTCGCCGAGGAGGTCACGCTGCCACAGCGTGTAGTCGGCGTACTGCACCGGCAGGGCCGGCCACTGCGGCGCACGGCATTCGCTCCGCGCGGCGTACGCCTCGGCCAGGTCGCGGGCCAGTGGCCCGGTGGACCAGCCGTCGCCGGCGATGTGGTGCATGACCACCATGAGCACGTGCTCGTCCGGTGCGAGCGCGAACAGCTCCGCGCGCAGCGGCGGTTCCGTCGCCAGGTCGAACGGCTGACGGGCGAACTCCGCGAGCCGCTCGGGCAGTTCGGCCTCCGACACCTCGGTCAGCCGCGCCCGGGGCCGGGCCTCGGCCGGGTCCAGGACGTGCTGGCACGGGACGCCGTCGGTCTCCGGGAACACCGTCCGCAGGCTCTCGTGCCGGGCCACCACGTCCGTCAGCGCCTCGTCCAGCGCCGCCCGGTCGAGCGTCCCGGTCATCCGCAGCGCCAGCGGGATGTGGTAAGTGGCGGCGCTGCCGTCCATGCGGTGCAGGAACCAGAGCCGGCGCTGGGCGAAGGACAGCGGCACCGCCTCCGGCCGCTCCTGCGCGGTCAGTGCCGGGCGGGGACGGCCGGCCTCGGCCAACGCCTCGGCCAGGCCCGCGACCGTGGGCGCCTGGAAGAGCGCGCGCAGCCCCAGCTCCACGCCGAGCACCGAACGCACCCGCGCGGCCAGCCGGGTGGCGAGCAGGGAGTGCCCGCCGAGGTCGAAGAAGTCGTCGTCGACCCCGACCTGCGGCACGCCGAGCACCTCGGCGAACAGCTCGCAGAGGATCTGCTCCTGCGGGGTACGCGGGGCCCGGCCCGTGGCCGTGGTCACCGCCTCGGGCGCGGGCAGGGCCGCACGGTCCAGCTTGCCGTTGGGCGTCAGCGGCAGCGCGTCCAGCACCACGAAGACGGCCGGCACCAGGTAGTCGGGCAGCTGGTCGCGCAGGTACGCCGTCAGCTCCGCCGCGTGGACGGTCGCGCCGGGGCGCGCCGCCGCGTAGCCGACGAGCCGGTCGTCCCGGGCCGCGACGGCGGCCTGAGCGACAGCGGGGTGCTCCGCCAGGGCCGCCTCGACCTCACCGAGTTCGACGCGGTAGCCGCGCACCTTCACCTGCTGGTCGGCGCGGCCGACGTACTCCAGCTCGCCGTCCGCCCGGCGGCGCACCACATCGCCGGTGCGGTACATGCGCTCGCCGTCCGCGCCGAACGGGCAGGCCAGGAACCGCCCGGCGGTGAGTCCGGTCTGGTTCAGGTAGCCGCGCGCGAGGCCGGGGCCGGCGACGTACAACTCCCCCGCCACACCCGGCGGAACCGGCTGCAGCCGCTCGTCGAGCACGTACGTACGGAAGCCCGCGACCGGCCGACCGATCGGCGGCACGCCCGGCCCCGGGGACAGCGGCTCGCTCATCGTCGCGCACACCGTCGTCTCCGTCGGACCGTACGCGTTGATCATCCGCCGGCCCGACGCCCACCGGGCCACCAGCTCCGCCGCACACGCCTCACCCGCCACCACCACCGTGGTGGCCGTGAGCTCGGCACCGTCCAGCGCGGCCAGGGCCGAGGGCGGCAGCGTCACGTGGGTGACGTCCAGCCGGCGGTCCGCCAGCGCCTCCAGCGGGGCCTCGGCGGGGGCCAGGACCAGGGCGGCGCCGGTGAGCAGGGCGCTGCACAGGTCCCAGAAGGACGCGTCGAAGCTGGGCGAGGCGAACTGGAGCACCCGGCTGCCCGGCTTCAGGCCGAGCCGCTCGACCTGCGCCGCCACCAGACCGGACACGCCGGTGTGGCTCACCACGACGCCCTTGGGACGGCCGGTCGAACCCGAGGTGTAGATCACGTACGCCGGGTGCGCGGGATCCGTCACGACGGCCGGATCACTCTCAGGGAAGTCCCCTTCGGCCACCATGGCCGGGTCGTCGACCACCACCGTCGGGCGTGCGTCGTCGAGCATGAACGCGATCCGGGCGGCCGGGTACGCCGGGTCCACCGGGAGGTACGCGGCCCCGGCCTTCAGGACGCCGAGGACGGCCACGACCGACTCCACCGACCGCGGCAGCGCCACCGCCACGACCTGCTCCGGACCGACGCCCCGGGCGATCAGCGCGTGCGCGAACCGGTTCGCCCGGGCGTTCAGGTGCCGGTAGGTCAATTCGGCTTCATCGCAGACGAGAGCGACCGCATCGGGCGTAGCCGCCACCTGCGCCGCGAACAGCTCCGGCAGGCTCGCGGTCGCATTCCGGCTCTCGGCAGCCGGCAGCAGCGCGCGGCGCTCCTCGTCGGACAGCAGGTCGATCCCACCGATCGGCCGCTCCGGCGCGGCGGCCACCGCGGTCAGCAGCCTGGCCCACCGGGCGAAGAGGGTCTCGACCGTCGAACGGTCGAACAGGTCGGCGCTGTACTCGACCGCGCCGCTCAGGCCGGCCGGTGCACCTTCGGGCCCGTGGTGCTCCGCCAGGCCGAAGGTCAGGTCGAGGCGCGCGGTCCCGGTGGGCACGGCCATCCCGACGGCCCTCAGACCGGGCAGATCGAAGTCGCCACCCGGCGCGTTCTGCACGACCAGCCCGGTCTGGAACAGCGGATGGTGCGACAGCGACCGGGACGGGTTCAGCACCTCCACCAGGTGCTCGAACGGCACGTCCTGGTGCGCGTACGCCGACAGCGCCGTCTCCCGCACCCTCCCCAACAGCTCGACGAACGACGGGTCACCGCTCGTGTCCGTCCGCAGCACCAACGTGTTCACGAAGAACCCGACCAGCTCGTCCAGCGCCTCATCCGTACGACCCGCGATCGGACTCCCGATCGCGATATCCGTCCCCGCACCCAAGCGCGTATACAGAGCAGCCAGCGCCGCCTGCAGCACCATGAACAGGGTCGCCCCCGAGCGTCGCGCCAACTTCACGAGCGCCGCGTGCAGTTCGGCGTCGATCCGGACGTCCAGCAGATCGCCCCGGTACGACATCGCGGCCGGGCGCGGCCGGTCGGCAGGCAGCTCCAGCTGCCCGGGCAGCCCGGCCAGCGCCTCGGTCCAGTAGGCCACCTGGCGGGCGAACACGCTGTCCGCGTCGTGCTCGTCGCCCAGAATCTCGTACTGCCACAGGGTGTAGTCCGTGTACGTCACCGGCAGCGGCGGCCAGTTCGGCGCCCCGCCCTCGCGCCTGGCGGCATAGGCCGCGGCGAGGTCACGGGCCAGCGGACCCATCGACCAGCCGTCACCCGCGATGTGGTGCATCACCAACAACAGCACGTGCTCGTCCGGCGCGACCGCGAACAGCTCCGCCCGCAGCGGCACTTCCGACGTCAGGTCGAACCCCCGCACCGCCGCCTCGCGCAGCAGCGCCGGCACCTCCGCCTCACCGGCCGCGCACACCGTCAGCGGGACGGCGACCTCGGCGGCATCCAGCACCCGCTGGTGCGGAACGCCGGCGGTGTGCGGGAAGACCGTGCGCAAGGTCTCGTGCCGGGCCACCACGTCGGCCAGCGCCGCGTCGAGCGCGGTCCGGTCGAGGTCGCCGGACAGCCGCAGGGCCAGCGGCATGTGATACGTGGCGCTCGGCGCCCCGAACTGCTGGAGGAACCAGAGCCGGCGCTGGGCGAACGACAGCGGCATCGGTTCGCGGCGCCGCTGGGGCACCAGGGCCCGCCGCGCGGTGCCGGCGTCATGCAGCCCGGCCGCGAGCCCGGCGGGCGTCGGCGTCCGGAACAGGGTGCGCAGCTCCAGCTCCAGCCCGAGGGTCGCCCGGACCCGCGAGACCAGACGGGTGGCGAGCAGCGAATGCCCGCCCAGCGCGAAGAAGTCGTCGTCGACCCCGACCCGCGGCACGCCGAGCACCTCGGCGAACAGCTCGCACAGGATCTGCTCCTGCGGCGTGCGCGGCGCCCGGCCGCCGGCGGTCGGGCCCGGCTCCGGCGCGGGCAGCGCCGCCCGGTCCAGCTTGCCGTTCGGCGTCAGCGGCAGCGCGTCCAGCAGCACGAACGCGGAGGGCACCAGGTAGTCGGGCAGCCGGTCGCGCAGGTACGCCGTCAGGGCCGCCGCGCTCGCCCCGCTCCCGGCCACGGGGACGACGTACGCGACGATCCGGTCCTCGCGGGCGATCACCGCGACCTGGGCGACGCCCGGGTGCGCGGTCAGCTCGGCCTCGATCTCACCCGGCTCGACCCGGAACCCGCGCACCTTCACCTGATGGTCCACCCGGCCGGCGAACTCCAGCTCCCCGTCGCCGCGCCAGCGGACCAGGTCACCGGTACGGTACATCCGCGATCCGTCCGGACCGTACGGGTCGGCGACGAAACGCCCGGCACTGAGCCCCGGCCGGTTCAGGTACCCGCGGGCCAACCCCGCACCGGCCAAGTACAGCTCACCCAGCACGCCGGGGGCGACCGGACGCAGCGCCGAATCCAGCACGTACACCCGACAGTTGGCAATCGGACGCCCGATCGGCACCGGCAGCGGACAGTCCGCCGGGTCCGCCGGCAGCGGATAAGCGGTGATCACATGGGTCTCGGCAGGCCCATAGTGGTTGTGCAGCACCCGCCCCGGCCGACGCGCCTGGAAGCGGCGCACCGCACCGCCCAGCCGCATCGCCTCCCCCGCCTGCGCGACCAGCCGCAGGCTCGGCAGCTCCAGCCCGGCCTCCTCCGCGGCCTCGGCCAGCGCCTCGACCACCAGATTCGGCGCGAACAACTCCTCCACCCGGTACCGCTCCAGCCACAGTGCGAACAGCTCGGCACTGCGCCGCTGCTCCTCCGTCGGCACCACCAGCGTCTTGCCGTACAGCAGCGCGGACAGCACCTCCTGCACCGAGACATCGAAACTGAGCGCCGTGAACTGCGCCACCCGAGCACTGGGTTCACCGCCGACGGCCCCGTGGTGCCACGCCAGCAGGTTCAGCAGACCCGCGGCGGGCATCACCACGGCCTTGGGACGGCCGGTCGAGCCGGAGGTGTAGATGACGTAGGCCGGGTGCCGGGCGTCCACCGCGACCACCGGATCGCGATCCGACCGCTCATCGGAAGGCGTGACGGCCGCGAGGTCGTCGAGCACCACCGCCGGTCGCGCGTCCTCCAGCATGTACGCGATGCGGGCGGCCGGGTAATCCGGATCGACCGGCAGGTACGCCGCGCCCGTCTTGAGCACCGCCAGAACGGCGACCACCAGTTCGGCCGAACGCGGCAGCCGCAGCGCGACGACCTGCTCCGGCCCCACACCACGCGCGATCAGCGCGTGCGCCAGGCAGTTGGCCCGGCGATTCAGCTCACGGTACGTCAGCACGACGCCCTCGAACACCACCGCCTCGGCCTCCGGCATCGCCCGAACCCGCGCCTCGAACAGCGACGGCAGAGTGACGTCGGCCGGAACCGGACACGCAGTGTCGTTGCGCACGACCAGCAACTCGTGCCGCTCCCCGGCGGTCAGCACGTCGATCCGGCTCAGCGACCGGTCCGGCGCGGCCACCACCGCCGCCAGCAACCGCACCCACCGAGCGACCAGCACCTCCACCGTGGCGTGGTCGAACAGGTCGGCGCTGTACTCGACCCGCCCGATGATCCCCTCGGCCACCCCGCCCGTCCCGCTGAGCTCCAGCAGGTGGAAGCCGAGGTCGAACATCGCCGTGGGCATCCGCACCGCCTGGAACTCGGCGCTCAGACCGCTCAGCGAGAGTTCGGTGGGCGGCACGTTCTGCAGCGCGAGCAGCACCTGGAACAGCGGCTGACGGGCCAGCGACCGGGACGGGTTGAGGGCCTCGACGACGTGCTCGAACGGCAGGTCCTGGTGCGCGTACGCGCCGAGCGCGCCCTCCCGGACCCGGCCCAGCAGCTCGGCGAACGTCGGGTCGCCGCTCGTGTCGGTCCGCAGCACCAGCGTGTTGACGAAGAACCCGACCAGCTCGTCCAGCGCCTGGTCGGTCCGGCCCGCGATCAGGCTGCCGACCGGGATGTCCGTCCCCGCGCCGAGCTTGTCCAGCAGCGCCGCCAGCGCGGCCTGGAGCACCATGAACACGCTGGCCCCGTGCTCCCGGCCCAACCGGACCAGCCCGGCGTGCAGCTCCGCGTCCAGGTCGACCGCGAGCCGGCCGCCGGAGCAGGAGGGGGTCGCGGGGCGGTGGCGGTCGGCGGGGAGCCGGATCTGCTCCGGCAGGTCCGCCAGCGTCCGCGTCCAGTAGGACGTCTGACGGGCCGACAGGCTGTCCTGGTCGTCCGCGTCGCCGAGCAGCCGGTGCTGCCAGAGGGTGTAGTCGGCGTACTGCACCGGCAGAGGCGCCCACAGGGGCTCCTCGCCGCGGCAACGGGCCGCGTACGCGGTGGCCAGGTCCCGCGCCAGTGGGCCCATGGACCAGCCGTCACCGGCGATGTGGTGCATCACCAGCAGCAGCACGTGCTCGTCCGCCGAAAGCTCGAACAGCTCGGCCCGCAGCGGCGGTTCGGCCGCGAGGTCGAAGCCGCGCGCCGCGGCACCGGTCAGCAGCTCGGTCAGACCGGTCTCGTCAGCCCGGGTGACGGGCAGCTGCGGCGGGGCCGTCGCGGCGTCCAGCACCTCCTGGTACGGCACCCCGTCGACCTGGACGTACACCGTGCGCAGGCTCTCATGCCGGGCGACGACGTCGCCGAGCGCTGCGTGCAGGGCGGCCCGGTCGAGTTCGCCCACCAACCGCCAGGCCAACGGCATGTTGTAGACCGAGCCGACGCCCTCCAGCTGGCGCAGGAACCACAGCCGCCGCTGCGCGAACGACAGCGGCACCAGCTCGGGCCGCTCCGCGCGGCGCAG
>NZ_JBFBDY010000048.1:0-25949 GCF_040683475.1 Kitasatospora sp. NPDC093558
GCTGCCCGGTGCCGGACGGCTGACGGTCGGGCCGATCGCTCCGGCGGACGGCGCCCGGCTGTTCGCCTCCGTCGTGGGGGAGGAGCGCACGCGGCCGGACCCGGGCGCGGTGGAGCGCATCGTCGCCATGACCGGGAACCTGCCGCTCGGCGTGCGGGCCGCGGCCGAGAAGCTCGCGGCGAGGCCGCTCTGGACGGTCGGGGACTTCGCGGCCCGGCTGGCCGACGAGAAGCTGCGCTGCGAGGAGTTGAGCGCGGCCGGGTTCGACGCGTCGCAGCTGCTGGAGCGGGCCTGCGACCGCCTGCCGGGGCCGGAGCGGCAGGCGCTGGCGCTGCTGAGCCGGACCGGGTCCGGCGGCTTCGGCCTGGACGAGGCGGCCGGGCTGCTGGCGGTGGACCTGCGGACCGCGGAGGGGCTGCTGGGCGTCCTGCTGGACCACCACCTCCTGGAGCAGACCGCGGAGGGCTTCCGCGTGCCGGAGCTGACGCGCCTGACGGTCCGGCGCCAGAGGTTCGAAGCGGGGAAGCTGCGGGTTCTGGCGGGAGGCGCGACGGTTCGCCGCGCCCTGCCGGTGTGGGCCGAGCCGCTGTCCGTCACCGGCTGAACCGCGGCCGGGCCTCCGCGCCCCGGCCGTGCCCCCGGCCGTGCCCCCGGCCGTGCCCCGGGCCGTACCGCAAGCCGTGTCGCAAGTCGTGCCCCGAGCCGGGATCCGAGGAATGCCTCGGGTCCCGGCTCTTTCGCGTTCTCCCGGGCCCGCCGCGGGCGGCCCGGCGCTGGCCTCGGCCGGGCCGGCAAGAGCCGTAAAAGCGGCTCTGACCAGCGCATTTCCCGCTGCTTGACCGCTGCTTCGCCACCCGTTGGACGCCCCGGCCGAGAGTTCTTCCCGGCGGCAGTGACTGCCCGGCACCGTCCGGCACCACCAGCCCGCAAGACCACCCCATCACCAGGAGGAAAGTTCCATGGCGGAGCAGGAGTTCGGGCAGCTGGACGTCCGGTACCTCAACCACGCGGCGCTGGCCCTGCCGAACGGCGGCGAGCTCTACTACGAGGACAGCGGCCACGGCCCGGCCCTCACCATCCTGAACAACTTCTACATCGTCAGCCCGATCTGGCGGAACTTCACCAACGAGCTGGCCGAGGACTTCCGGCTGGTCCACTACGACCTGCGCAACCAGGGCGCCTCCAACCCGGGCACCGAGCCGGTCACCTTCGCCGACCACGTCGAGGACATCCGCCGGCTGCTGGACCACCTGGGCATCGAGAAGACCTACCTGGTCGGCACCTCGATCTCCACCATCATCGCCCGCGAGTTCACCCTCAAGTACCCGGAGCGGGTCGCCGGCATGGTCCTGGTCGGCCCGGCCTTCTCGCCGAACGGCGGGCTGCGCCGCAAGCTCATCAGCCGTTCCTGGCTGGCCAGCCTGGAGTCCGGTGGCACGAAGCAGCTCTTCGGCCACCTGTACCCGCTCGTCTTCCCGGACCAGATGATCCACGCGGGCGGCACGGCGGCGTACCTCGCCCTCAAGGACAACTTCCTGTCCCTGCTCTCGGTCGGCTCCATCCGCGAGAACCTGCTCGCCTCGCTGGACGTCGAGGACGACCCCGAGCTGCTCGGCACCATCACCACCCCGACCCTGATCATCAACGGCGACGGCGACTTCGCGTGGAGCGAGTCCGTCGTCGACGACGCCCTCGCCCGGATCCCGAACAGCGAGGCGGTCACCCTGCGGCACGCGGGTCACGTGCCCTTCTTCGACGACCCGGCCGGCTTCCAGAAGGCGGTGGCCGCGTTCGTCCACAAGCTGGAGGCCGCGACCCCGACGGTCGAGGCCGTCGCCGTCGGCGCCTGACCGGCCCGCTGCTCCCGTACACACCGAACTGCTGGAGAAACAACCATGACGACACGTCTGTTGACCGGAGCGACCGGCTTCGTCGGCGGGGCCGTGGTCCTCGAACTGCTCGACCGCACCGAGGACACCGTCCACGCGCTGGTCCGCGGCAAGGACGACGCGGACGCCACCGCCCGTCTGCACGCCGCGCTGATCGGCATGGCCGACGGCTACGGCCGGTCCGACCTGCACGAGGCCATCAGGACCCGCACCCTCGCCATCCGCGGCGACATGACCGAGCCGGGCTGCGGCGCGGACACCTCGTCCCTGCCCGCCATCGACGAGGTCTGGCACTCTGCGGCCTCGCTGCGCTACGAGGAGGAGTACCGCGCCGAGATCGAGGCGCAGAACATCGGCGGCACCGAGAACGTCCTCGCACTGGCCCGCTCGCTCGGCGCCGGCACGTTCAACTACGTCAGCACCGCGTACGTCGCGGGCTCGCGCACCGGCCTCATCCCGGAGGAGTCGGTCCAGGACCCGTCGGTCGCCAACAACTGCTACGAGCAGACGAAGATGGCCGCCGAGGCGCTGGTGGAGGCCGCCGGCTCGGACATGCGGGTGCGCATCATGCGTCCCACCGTGGTCATCGGCCACAGCGTGACCAAGCACGGCATGAACTGGTCCGGCCTGTACGGCTTCGCCCGCCAGGTCTTCTCCTTCAAGCGCCGGGCCTCGCGCAAGCTGGGCACCTTCCTGGACCACGCCAGGGTCCACCTGCTCGCCGACCCGGACACCGTGGTCAACCTGGTGCCGGTCGACGTCGTCGCCCGCAACGCGGTCGCGATCTCGCTGTCCGACAACCCGGCGACGCACTTCCACCTCGGCAACGCGAACGGCCCGACGGTCCGCGAGATGGTCACCACCGTCTTCGACCTGGTCGGCCTGCGCGAGCCGCGCTGGGTGGACGACCGCGACGGCTTCACCGCGATCGACGAGGCCCTGGACGGCGGGATGACCTTCTACCGCTCGTACCTGCGCTACGACAAGCGCTTCGACCTCACCAACACCGAGGCGGTGTCCGGCCCGGGGGCGACCTACTCGCCCACCGAACTGCGCGCCGACCTCGAGGCCTACCTCCTCTACTACCTGCACACCCTGCGGGGCTTCGAGGAGAACACCGGCAACCGACTCGTCCACCCGGTCGCCGCCTGACCCGCTGGGTGCCCCGGGTGGCCGCGCGCGTCCCTGCGCGGCTACCCCCCACTCACCGGATCGCACAACCCGAGCCCACCACCCCGAGCCCACAACCCCGAGCCCGCCGCCGCTGCCGCGGGCCGTCACCGGAGGAGAAATGTACGACAGCACCACAGTCGCCGCGTGCCTGCGTGGCCTGTTGGAGAGCGTGGTCGACGGTGCACTGCCGCTCGACAACCCCGAGGCTCGCGCGGCGTCGCTGTGGAACCTCGGGCTGACGTCGGCGGGTTTCATGCGGCTGCTGGCCGGCATCGAGTCGGACTTCGGCATCGAGTGGGACCTCGACGATCCGTCCGACGCGGTCTCCTCCTTCGACGCGCTGGTCGCGCACGTCAGCGCGCACGCCACCAGAGTGCCCGCGGGTGCCACGGTCGGCGGTGCCGCATGAGGACGATCGCGCGCCACCTGGCACTGGCCACCGCCCCGCAGGAGGCGGCCCGCCGCCGGCCCGACGTGCCGATCCGGCTGGACCGCGCGCTCGACCTCTTCCCCGAGGCGGGCACGCAGTTCGACTACCGCGCCTTCGCCGGTCTCGTGGACCGCGCGGCCGGGCTCCTGGCCGGCGCGGGCATCTCGGCCGGGGACCGCGTGTTCCTCGCCAAGGACCCCAACTTCGACATCCCGCTGCTCGCCTTCGCCGCCGCGCGGATCGGCGCGGTGCCGGTGCTGGTCCACACCGCCGTGGGGGCCGAGTCGCTGGCCGCCCTGGTCGAGCGGTCCGGTCCGGTGGCCATCCTGACGGACCGGAGCACGGAGGACTCCGGTCTCTTCTCGGGTGTCCCGGGCTCCGTCGCCCGCTGGTACGTGGGCGCGCCCGGCGCCCAGGGCCGCTCCCTGCTGGACGTGGCCCCCGCGCCGCTCGCGCCGTCGGCCCGGCCGGAGCGCAGCACCCCGCAGCTGGTGACCCACAGCTCCGGCACCACCGGCGTCCCCAAGCTGGCGCTGCACACGGTGGAGAGCTTCGCCGGGCACGCCAAGCCGCAGGTCCTCATCGGCCGGCTGCTGCGGGTGAGCGACCCCTACCTGATGTGCCTGTCCCCGGTGCACGCGCGCACCATGTCCGGGCTGCTGGCGATCCTCGCCCTCGGCCTGCCGCTGGGCTACCTGACCGACCCGTCGCCGGAGAACGCCCGCCGGATGATCGAGCTGGTCCGCCCCGGCGTCGTCGAGACCGTCCCGAACGCCTTCATCCGCTGGGAGGAGATCGCCGAGAACCGGCCCGAACTCTTCACCCGGGTACGGCTGTTCGTGTCGTCCTTCGACGCCGCGCACCCCCGGACGATCCGCACCCTGCTCGGCGCGGCCCACCCCAAGGCCCGCTACATGCAGGCCTACGGCCAGACCGAGACCGGGCCGATCACGGTCAAGTCGCACCGGCTGAAGGGCAAGTGCGAGGATGGCCGCTGCGTCGGGCGCCCGGTGCCGGGCCACACCAGGATCCGGATCACCGACGAGGCCGGCGTCCGGCTGGGCCGCGGCCTGCCCGGCGAGATCTTCGCCCGCTCCTCCGGTGTCACCCCCAGCTACCTCGGCCTGCCCGACCAGCGGGTCGACGGCTGGTGGGCGATGGGCGACTACGGCGAGGTCAGCCTCCGCGGCTGCCTGCACCTGTACGACCGCCTGGTCGACCGCTCGGACGACGTCGGCTCCCTGCTGGCGGCCGAGGACGCGATCCTCGAAGCCCTCCCGCAGCTGACCGAGGCCGTGCTCATCCCGATGGCCGACGGCCTGCCGGTGCCCCTGGTGTGCACGCGCGGCGACCTGCCGCTCGACCCCGAGGCCTGGCGGGCGGCCACCGCCGGACAGCCCCCGCTCGCCGACCCGGTGCAGTGCCGCTGGGAGGACATCCCGCACACCGCCACCTGGAAGGTCAAGCGCCTTGAGGTGGCCCGCCGGATCGCCGCCGGGGACTTCGCGCCGGCCGTCAGCCGGTGACCGGCGACCCGGAGCCGCACGTGAGGAGGAACGACAGATGACGAGCACACTCGCGGGAGCACCGCGACCGGTCGCACCGCGCGCCGCGGGACCCGCCGCGCGCCTGCTGCCCAAGGCCCGTGCGAACGGCGGCGACGAGCTCTGGTACCACTGGCTGCCCGCCGTCGACCGGATCATCCCGGTGCCGGACGAGTACCGCAGCCCCCGGCTGGACCTGGCCGAGGCGGCCAGGGAACTCGGCACCACCGAGGAACTGCTGGAGCTGCTGGTGGGCGCCGGGCTGCCCGCCGCCGAGACCGCCGACGGCCCGCGCTTCGACTACCACGACATCATGAACCTCGGTCTGAGCACCGGACTCGGCCGCTCCCTGGCCGAACTCGGCGAGCGCCAGTGCCTGCGGCTCGCCGCCGGCCAGCCGCAGGCCTGGCTGACCGAGCGGACCACCCGGATCCGGCTCACCGCCACCTGCTCGGCGCCCGGCTGCGACGGCACCCCGCCGCTGCCCGCCGCACCGCGGCCCGAGGGCGGGCGACTCGACGGGTTCGCTGCCGACCCGAACGAGCCCGGTTCCGTCATCGCCACGGTCACCACCGTCGGCGCGGCGGACGCCCCCCGCTCCGAGACCGTGCGCCGCATCCACGACGACCTGCTGGACCTGCTGCTCACCGGCGAGTACCAGTACAGCTGGCTGCCCGACGCCCTGCGCGAGCGGCCCGCCACCGCCTGGGAGAACCGCACCGTCGACTGCGTGATCGCGGCCTGGCGGATGCGCGAGCAGGCCCGGGCCGCGGGCCTGGAGGCCCGCACCCGACGCGGCTTCCTGCTCGGCCTGGTCGGCGTCGAACACGCCTGGACCGAGGTCCTGGAGGACGGCCGCTGGCTGCCGCTGGACCCGGTGCTCGCGTTCCTGGCGAGCCGCCACAAGGCCAGCAACCCCGATTTCTCCCGCTTCACCTGCGGTTCCTTCCACAACCGGCTGCTCGCCTGGGACCGCTCCATCGAGCAGTCGCTGGCCGACCACACCTGCCCGCACGGCGGGCGGGTGCGCGTCGACTGCCGGCAGCTGCCCCCCGCTCCGCCCAGCTCCCCCGTGGGCCCCGGCGCCCCGTAATCCCGAAAGAGGATCCCCATGTTCAACAAGCTGGCCGCACTGGCCACCGGCCGCAGGAAGCTGGTGCTCCTGCTGAGCCTGCTGTTCTGCGTCTTGGCCGGCGGGCTGGGCGGAGCCGTCCAGACCAAGCTGTCCGCCGGGGGCTACGACGTCCCCGGCGCCGAGTCCACCGTCGCCAACCAGGTGCTGAGCCAGCGCTTCGGGACCGGTGAGCCCAACCTGGTCCTGCTGGTCAAGACGCCCGGCGGCGCCGACGACAGCCAGACGGCCGCCAAGGGCGCCGAGCTGACCCGCAAGCTCGCCGCCGAGGAGGGCGTCCAGGAGGCCGCCTCCTACTGGACGCTGGACAACGCCCCGTCACTGCGCGGCAAGAACAGCGACTCGGCCCTCGTGATGGCCCACCTCAAGGGCAACGAGGACGAGGTCGGCCGCTACCTCGACAAGCTCCGGCCGCACTACAAGGACGGGTTCGAGGGCCTGCAGATCGAGTTCGGCGGCCGCGCCGAGGCCTACCGGGAGCTCAACGAGCAGACCCAGAAGGACCTCGCGCTCGCCGAGTCGCTGATCCTCCCGCTCACCCTGCTCCTGCTGGTCTTCGTCTTCCGCGGCGTCATCGCCGCCCTGCTCCCGCTGGCCCTCGGCATCGTCTCCATCGTCGGCACCCTGCTCGTGCTGCGCGTCCTGGTCATGTTCACCGACGTGTCGGTGTTCGCGATGAACCTGACCACCGGCCTGGGGCTGGGACTCGGCATCGACTACAGCCTCTTCGTCGTCAACAGGTACCGCGAGGAACTCCGCAAGGGCAGCGACGTCAACGAGGCCATCCGCACCGCGCTCAACACCGCCGGCCGCACGGTCCTCTACTCGGCGATCACCGTCGCCCTGTCGCTGTCCGCGCTGCTGCTCTTCCCGATGTACTTCCTGCGGTCCTTCGCCTACGCCGGCATCGCCGTCGTCGCGTTCGCCGCGCTGTCCGCGCTCGTCCTGCTCCCCGCGCTGCTCGCCTGGATCGGACTGCGCATCAACAAGTGGTCCTGGAGCAAGAAGGGCACGGCCAAGTCCGTCGAGAGCGGCTTCTGGCACCGCCTGGCCACCCTGGTCATGCGCCGCCCGGTGCCGATGGCCACCGCCGTCATCGCGCTGCTGCTGCTCCTCGGCTCGCCCTTCCTCAACATCAAGCTCAACCTCGCCGACGAGCGCACGCTGCCGGCGGACGCCGAGGCGCACCGCGTCAACACCACGCTGGTCCAGGACTACTCGGCCCGCGAGCTGGAGCCGCTGATGGTCGTCGCCAAGGACGCCGGCGACGCGGCCAAGGCCACCGACAAGATCTCCGCCTACGCGGAGCGGCTGTCCACCCTGGCGAACGTCGCCCGCGTCGACGCGCTGACCGGCTCGTACGCCGGCGGCAAGCAGATCGCCCCGGCCGGCGCCATCAACCAGCGCTACGCCACCCAGGACGGCACCTGGCTGTCCGTCATCCCGGCCGTCGGCTCCTACACCGACGAGGGCCAGGACCTGGTCAGCGACGTGCGCAACGCGAACGCCCCGTTCGACGTGCAGGTCGCCGGCACGGCGCCCGCCTTCAAGGACACGATGGAGTCGCTGACCGACCGGATGCCGTGGGCGCTGCTGCTCATCGCGCTCAGCACCTTCGTCTTGCTCTTCCTGCTGACCGGTTCCGTGCTGATGCCGATCAAGGCCTTCGTGCTCAACCTGCTCAGCCTCAGCGCGACCTTCGGTGCCATGGTCTGGGTCTTCCAGGAGGGCCACCTGCAGTGGCTCACCGGTGACTTCACGCTCACCGGCGGCATCGTGGCCACCACGCCGATCATGCTCTTCTGCGTCGCCTTCGGCCTCTCCATGGACTACGAGGTCTTCCTGCTCTCCCGGATCAAGGAGGAGTACGACGCGAGCGGCGACAACACCGGCTCCGTCGCCCGCGGCCTGGAGCGCACCGGTGGCCTGGTCACCGCGGCGGCCCTGCTGATCGCGCTGGTCTTCATCTCCTTCCTGGTCTCCGGCATCACCTACATGAAGCTGCTCGGCCTCGGCCTCGCCCTCGCGGTGATGATGGACGCCACCCTCGTCCGCGGCGTGCTCGTCCCGGCGTTCATGCGACTGGCCGGCCGCTTCAACTGGTGGGCCCCGGCCCCGCTGGCCCGCCTGCACGAGCGGTTCGGCCTCTCGGAGGGCGAGCCCGTCCCCGCGCCCGCCGCCCCGGCGGCACGGCGGGAGACCACCGCCGTCGGCAGCTTCTGACCTCAGGGCGAAGCACCACTCAGGTCCGAACCACCCGGTACGGCATCCACGTAGTCCGGACCGGCACAGCACCACCCTGCACAGCTCCACCGGCGGGCCCCGAGCCCCACGGGCCCGCCGGTGGCCGTGCGCAGACCACCGGCACCACCGTCACCACCAGCTCAGCAACTCGCGTACACACAGGGGGAATCCCATGTCCGACCAGCTCACTCCGGGCCACCGACTGCTGCTCTCCTTCGTCGACCTGCCCGAACTGCTCGAAGGCGTCGGCCGCGACACCGACCTCACCGCCGCCGGCCTCAACTCCGGCGACCTGATCCGGCTGGCCCTGGCCATCGAGGACCTCACCGGCGAGCCGCTCGACGACGACGAACTCACCGCCCTGCACAGCATCGCGGGCATCGACGGCGTCCTCGAGAACCGCACCGCGCAGCTGAGCGAGGCCCGCTGATGTGGATCTCCCACTTCGTCCGCCGCAACCGTGCCCTGCGCCCCGACGCGCCCGCGCTGATCGACGAGCGCCGCACCGTCACCTGGCGTGAGCTGGACGAGCGCACCGACGCCCTCGCCTCCTCCCTCCTGGAGCGCGGCGTGCAGCCGGGCGACCGGATCGCGGTGAGCGCCCCGAACCGCATCGAGGTCCTGGAGCTCTACTTCGCCGCCGGCAAGGCCGGGATCGTGGTCTGCCCGATCAACCACTCCTTCCCGGCCCCCGAGGTCGAGCACGTGGCCGGCAACTCCGGCCCGGTCGGCGTCTTCGCGGAACAGGCCGTGCTGGACCGGCTCGGCCCGGCCTTCGGCCCCGCCTGGCGCACCCCGCTCGACGGCGCCGAGTACGAGGCGCTGGCCACCCGCCCCGCGGTCCGGGCGCTGCCGCTGCCGAGGATGGACGACCTGTTCGCCATCCTGCACACCTCCGCCACCACCGGCCGCGCCAAGGGCGTCGCCGTCACCCACCGCTCGGTGTCGGCCTGCTTCACCGGCCTCGCGGCCGAGGCCGGCTTCGGTCCGGGCGACGTGATGATCAACCCGTGCCCGCTCTTCCACGGCTCGATGGTCATCGGCCTGGCCCTGCTCGCGGCCGGCGGCACCCTGGTCCTGCAGCGCGAGTTCCAGCCCGGCCGCTTCCTGGCCGACGTCGAGAAGCACCGCGCCACCCGGGCCTTCCTGGTCCCCTCGATGCTCCGGTTCGCGATGCTCACCAAGGCCTTCGAGACCACCGACCTGTCCAGCCTCACCGAGATCATGTACGGCGGGGCGCCGATCTCCGAGGAGCTGCTCCGCGAGGCGCTGGAGCGCTTCCCGTGCGGCCTGCGCAACATCTACGGCATCACCGAGGGCGGCGGCCCGATCGCCACCACGGCCTTCGCGCCCGTGCGGTCCGGCGCGGTCGCCGACTCCGCCGAGCAGGAACTGCGGCTGCGCTCCTCCGGCCGGATGCTGCCCGGCCACCACATCGAGGTGCACGACCCGGACGGCCGCGCGCTGCCGCCCGGCGAGATCGGCGAGGTCTGCGTCCGCGGCGACGGCCTGATGGACGGCTACTGGCGCAACCCCGAGGCCACCGCCGGCGCGATCCGCGACGGCTGGCTGCGGACCGGCGACCTCGGCTACACCGACCCGGACCACTTCCTGTACCTGGTCGACCGCGTCAACGACGTCCTGATCCGGGGCGGCCAGAACGTGTACCCGGCGGAGATCGAGCGCGTGCTGTCCGTCCAGCCGGGCGTCACCGACGCGGCCGTGGTCGGTGCGCCCAGCGAGGAGTGGGGCGAGGTCCCGATCGCCTTCGTCGCCGCCGATCCGGCCGCGCCCACCACCGCCGCCGCGCTGCTCAAGGCGTGCGCCACCGAACTCGCCAGCTACAAGCGCCCGGCGCGCATCGAGTTCGTCGCCGAGATCCCGCGGAGCGCGGCCGGCAAGATCCTGCGCCGCGTCCTGCGGGACACCCTCACCACCGGTGCCGGCGCCGCCGCCGCGCCCGCCCGGCCGAGCGCCGCCGTCGCGGCCCAGGGAGCGTGAACGGCATGCGCATCGCCTGCATCGGAGGCGGTCCGGGCGCGAGCCTGCTCGCCCTGCTCCTGCACCGCACCACCGGTCACGAGGTCGACGTCTACGAGCGCAGCCCGCGCGGCGCGACCTACGGATTCGGCGTCGTCTTCTCCCGGTTCAGCCTCGCCCGGCTGCGCCGCGCCGCGCCGGACGTGGTCGCCGCACTGCTCGGCGACGGCGCCCGCTGGGACGACGTCGAGGTCCGCCGGGACGGCGAGCGGACCCGCTCCAGCGGCCACGGTTTCGCCGCCGTGGAGCGCAAGCTCCTGCTCGGCACGCTGCACCGCCTCGCCGAGGAGGCGGGCGCCCGGCTGCACTTCGAGACCGAGGCCGACGCCGCCGAGCTGCTGACCCGCTACGACCTGGTCGTCGCCGCCGACGGCGCCGGCAGCCGCACCCGGCCCGCCTTCGGCACCGAACTCGGCGCCAAGTCCGCCACCTGCGGCGGGCGGTACGCCTGGTTCGGCGTGGACCGCGAGTTCGACGCGATGACGTTCCTGTTCGCGGAGAGCGAGTACGGCCCGCTGGGTGCGCACGTCTACCCGTACGGGCCCGGCCGCAGCACCTTCCTCGTCGAGCTCGGGGAGGAGACCTGGCGCAACTCCCCGTTCACCGACGGCCACGCCCTGGCCCCGGGACAGAACGACGAGCAGGCCATGGAGTTCTGCGCGCGGACCTTCGCCGCCGACCTGGAGGGCGCCACGCTGCTCGGCAACGGCTCGCGCTGGCTGTCCTTCCCCTGGATCAGCGCCGAACGCTGGTCCACCGGACGGCTGGTGGGCCTCGGCGACGCGGTGCACACGGCGCACTTCTCGGTGGGCTCGGGCACCACGATGGCCCTGGAGGACGCCGTCGAACTGGCCCGCAGCCTGGCCGGGGCCACCGAGGACGGGGAAGCGCTCGGGGCGGCCCTGGCCGCGTACGAGAGCGCCCGCCGCCCGGCCGTCGAGTCCGTGCAGCAGGCCGCCTGGGCGAGCCAGCGGATGTGGGAGCACCCCGCCGAGCACGCGGGCCTCGACACCGACGCGCTGATGATCCGGCTGCTCAGCCGCACCGGCCAGTCACCGGCCGACCTGCTGCTGCGGCTGGACCCGGAACTCGGCAAGCTGCCGAAGAGCCCGCTGACCGCTCTGCCGCGGACCCCGGTGCGCACGCTGGCCGGCCCCGCAGCGGCTCTCGGCTACGCAGTGGCCTTCGGCCCCGAGGACGCGGTGCTCGTCGCCGAGGGCGCTCCGCTGCCGCCCGAGGGGCACCGCGGCCCGCTGCTCGTCGAGTTCGACGCCGCCACGGCGGACCTGCGGGACGAGTTCGCGGCCGCCGCCCGGCTGCACGCCGTGCGGCACGCCCGCCCCGACGCCCTCATCGGTGTGCTGCTGCGCTCCCCGGGGCCCGCCGAGGAGCCCGTGAGCCGCGTGGTCGAGGCGGTCCGCTCGCTGGTGCGCGTGACGTCCGTCGACGTCGTGGCCGTGGCCCCGGGCGACGCGCCGCCCGCCGCCAACCGCGTCGCCCAGATGGCCGTCGCCGAACGCCTGTACAGCGCCGGGCCGCCCATCGCCTACGTCTGCGGCCCCGACGAGGTCAGCCAGGGCTGGACCCACGTCCAGGCCGGCCGGGCGGACGCCGTCTGGACCACCACCGCCTGATCACGGGCGGTTCGCCCCCACGCCGGGAGAGACCCGGATCGAGAAAGGAGAGCTGGGGGATGACTTCGCTGCACACCGCCTGGCCCCGTGCCGCCCACGCCGTGGAGACCACCGGCTGGGCCACGCCCGCCGGGGTGGAGATCGTCCGCACCACCGAGAGCCTCGGCAGCGCGGCGGCCGTCCGCGCCGCCCTGGAGGCCACCCTCGACGAGCGCCGCGGCCAGCTCCGCTTCCACGGCAACGACCGCCTCGTCGGGTACACCGACCCGCCGGTCGAGATCACCGCCACCGGCGGCCGGGTCGAGGTCACCGCGCTCAACGCGCGAGGCCGCGTGCTGCTGCCCGTGCTGCGCCGGCTGCTCGAGGGCGTCCCGGCGATGACCGCCGCGGACGACGACGCGGGGGCGGACACCGTGCGGCTGGAGAGCAGGCCGGTCGTCGCCGGGACCTTCGCCGAGGAGGACCGCACCCGCCAGGTCGGCGTCTTCGCCGCCGTCCGCGCCGTCGTGGAGGGCTTCGCCGCCCCCGACGACCCGCTGTTCGGCCTGTTCGGCGCCTTCGGCTACGACCTGATCTTCCAGCTCGACCCGGTGCAGCCGCACCAGCGGCGCCGGGACGACGACCGCGACATGGTGCTGCACCTGCCCGACACCATCGTCGAACTCGACCTGCACAGCGACGAGGCGGTGTGCCACCGCTACGAGTTCCGCACCGCCGCGGCCGGCACCGACGGCCTGGACCGCGCCACCGCGCCCGCGCCGTTCGAGTCGCGCGGGGAGGTGTTCGCCCAGCGCGACCACGCGCCCGGCGAGTACGCCCGCGTGGTCGAGGCCGCCATGCCGCTCTTCAAGTCCGGGGACCTCTTCGAGACGGTGCCCCGCCAGGTGTTCCACCGGGCCGTCACGACCACCCCGGCCCGGCTGTTCCGGCGGCTGCGCGAGCACAACCCGGCCCCGCACAGCCTGCTGATGAACCTGGCGGGCGGCGAGTACCTGGTCGGCGCCTCGCCCGAGATGTTCGTCAAGGTCGGCCGCCGCCTCGACCGGGACGGCAGCCGGATGATCGTGGAGACCGCGCCGATCAGCGGGACCATCGCCCGTGGCGCCGACCCGCTGGAGGACGCGGAGCGCATCCGCACCCTGCTCAACTCGGCCAAGGACGAGAACGAGCTGACCATGTGCACCGACGTGGACCGCAACGACAAGTCGCGGGTCTGCCTGCCCGGCACCGTCAAGGTCACGGCGCGCCGCCGGATCGAGATGTACTCCAAGCTGATCCACACCGTCGACCGGGTCGAGGGCGAGCTCCGCCCCGACCTGGACGCGCTCGACGCCTTCCTCGCCCACCTGTGGGCCGTGACCGTCACCGGCGCCCCCAAGCTGTCGGCCGTCGAGTTCATCGAGCGGCACGAGCGCTCCCCGCGCCGCTGGTACGGCGGCGCCGTCGGACGCATCGGCTTCGACGGCAGCCTCGACACCGTCCTGACGCTGCGCACCATCCACCTCCACGACGGCATCGCCTCGGTGTCCGCCGGCGCGACGCTGCTGTACGACTCGCGCCCCGAGGACGAGGAGCTGGAGACCGAGCTCAAGGCCAAGGCGCTGCTGGAGGTCCTCGACACGCAGGACGCCGGGCCCGGGCAGCCGGCCGCCGCGCCGCCGAAGGCCTCGGCCCTGGTGGCCGAGCGGCCCGGCACGGACCGCAGGATCCTGCTCGTCGACCACCGCGACTCCTTCGTGCACTGCCTCGCCGGGTACTTCCGCGAGACCGGTGCGCAGGTCGGCACCTACCGCAGCGGCGGCCACCTGCGGCTGCTGGAGGAGCAGCGGCCCGACCTCGTGGTGCTCTCCCCGGGACCGGGCAGCCCGGCCGACTTCGGCCTGGGCGCCACGCTCGCCGAGGCCGAGCGGCTGGGGATCCCGGTCTTCGGGGTCTGCCTCGGGCTGCAGGGCATGATCGAGTACTTCGGCGGCCGGCTGGACGTGCTCGACGAGCCGGTGCACGGCAAGCCGTCGCGGATCCGGCGCACCGCCGCCGACTCGGAGGTGCTCGACGGGCTGCCGAACGTCCTGGAGGTCGGCCGCTACCACTCGCTGTACGCGCAGCCCGGCGAGGTCCCCGCGCAGCTGCGCGTCACCGCGACCACCGAGGACGGCCGGGTCGCGATGGCCGTCGAGGCGCCGCAACACCGGTTCGCCGCCGTGCAGTTCCACCCCGAGTCGATCATGACGGGGGGACGGCGGATCGGCGGCGAGGTCATCCACAACGCGGTCCGGCACCTGACCCGCACCACCGGCCGCCGGGCGGCGCGATGACCACCGCGGTGGTCGCCCCCGGACCGGCCCCGCAGCCGGCCGGCCCCGACCCGGACTCCGACATCGACCTCGCCGCCGTGGCGAAGCTGTTCACCCCGGCCGTCGTCGCCGCCCGGGCGCACACCGAGGAGCTCGCCTTCGAGCAACTCCCCGGGCCCACCCGGGAACTGCTCGGCGGGTACGCCGCCGAACTGCGCCGGCAGACCTTCACGGCGGGCCGCCTCGCGGCCGCCCGCGCGACCGCGGCCATCGCCGGACGGCCGCACTGGCTCGACGCGGACGACCGCGGCGCGCCCCGCTGGCCGGACGGCACGCGCGGGTCGCTGAGCCACACCAACCAGCTCGCCCTGGCCGTCGCGGCCGTCGACCAGGGCGACGAGCTCGGCATCGACATCGAGCCGCTCGCCACCGGCCCCGGCCTGCTCGACGCGCTGCGCTACGTGTGCACGCCCGCCGAGCGGGCGCGGGTGGCCGCGGCGCCGGTCCCGGAGCTCGCCGTGCTCCGCGTCTTCTGCACGAAGGAGGCGCTGTACAAGGCGGCTCCGCCCGAGGTCCAGCGCGGTCTGACCATGCAGTCCGTGGAGCTCGACTGGACCGACCCGCCCGGCGGCGACCTGGACCCGCAGGCGCAGCCGCTGACGCTGCGCGCGGTCAAGGGGCCGGTCGCCGGCCGCACCGCTCTGTGCGCGGTGATCGGCACCCACATGGTCGCGGCGGTCACCCTGCCGCGCGAGCCCATCCATTCCACACCGACGCAGGATCAGGACGGACAGTAGACATGATCGTCAGTCAGCAGAGCGCCGCCATCGTCGGCATGGGCCCGCGCGGCCTGTCAGTGCTGGAGCGCCTGTGCGCCAACGCCCGGACCGCCGACCCGGCCAACTCCCTGCACATCCACGTCGTCGACCCCTACGCCCCCGGCGCCGGCCGGGTGTGGCGCAGCAGCCAGTCCCGCCACCTGCTGATGAACACGGTCGCGAGCCAGATCTCCGTCTTCACCGACGCCACCGTCGACCTGGACGGCCCGCTGGAGCCCGGCCCCAGCCTGCACCTGTGGGCGCAGGAGCTGGTGCGCGGCGCGATCCGCGGCGACTACAGCGACGAGACCCTCGCCGAGGCCCGCGACCTGGGCCCGGACTCCTACCCGACCCGGGCCTTCTACGGCCACTACCTCAGCTGGGCCTACCGGTACGTCGTCGCCGGGGCTCCCGCCCACGTGACCGTCGTCGAACACCGCAGCCTGGCCGTGGCCCTGGAGGACGAGCCGGGCAGCGGCGAGCCGGGCGAGAGCCCGTCCCAGACCCTGCTGCTGGCCGACGGCACCCGGCTGAGCGGCCTGGGCGCGGTGGTCCTCGTCCAGGGCCACCTGCCGGCCCGGCCGACCCCGTCCGAGCACGACCTCGCCACGGCCGCCGCCGCGCACGGCCTGACCCTGATCGCCCCGGCCAACCCGGCCGACGTGGACCTCGGCGCGATCCCGGCCGGGGCGAACGTGATCCTGCGGGGACTCGGGCTCAACTTCTTCGACTACATGACGCTGCTGACCACCGGACGCGGCGGAGCCTTCACCCGCGCGGACGGGCGACTGGTCTACGAGCCCTCGGGCCGGGAGCCGGTCCTGTACGCCGGCTCCCGGCGCGGGGTCCCGTACCAGGCCCGCGGCGAGAACGAGAAGGGCCCGCACGGCCGCCACCAGCCGCTGCTCCTGACGCCGGGCCGGATCGCCGAACTCACCGTCGGCCGGGCCGATCCGCTCGCGCCGGGCGTGGACTTCCGCACCGAGCT
This sequence comes from Kitasatospora sp. NPDC093558, assembly GCF_040683475.1. Taxonomy (NCBI): domain Bacteria; kingdom Bacillati; phylum Actinomycetota; class Actinomycetes; order Kitasatosporales; family Streptomycetaceae; genus Kitasatospora; species Kitasatospora sp. NPDC093558. The sequence goes on from NZ_JBFBDY010000048.1 coordinate 16,187, forward strand.
GTGGCCGCTGATCGCCAAGGAGGTCGAGACGGTCTACTACCGGACCCTGCTGGAGTCCCGTGGCGAGGCGGACGGGGCGCAGCGCTTCCAGGACGCCTACCTGCCGCTGCCCTGGGGCGACCCGGCGGAGGCGGGCGTCCGGGAGGCGTTCGGCATCGGGTCCGCGCAGCTGTGGGACTGGGACCAGCTCTCCCGCCCGTACCGGGACCAGGAGTTCGGCCGCCCCGAGGACTTCCGCGACTGGCTGCTCGACCACCTGCGCGAGGACCTGGTGCAGGCGCGGACGGGCAACGTCAGCGGCCCGCTCAAGGCCGCCCTGGACGTGCTGCGCGATCTGCGCAACGAGATCCGCCTCGTGGTGGACCACGGCGGACTGGACGGCGACTCGTACCGCACCGACCTCGACCGCTGGTACACGCCGCTCAACGCGTTCCTCTCGATCGGCCCGCCGGCCCGCCGGATCGAGGAGATGATCGCGCTCGTCGAGGCGGGCGTGCTGCACCTGACCGGGCCGGCCGTGCAGGTCGCCCTGGATCCGGACGCGGGTACCTTCATGGCGCGCTCGCCGCACGTGCCGGGCTCCGTCGTGACGGCGGACGTCCTGATCGAGGCCCGGCTCCCGGAGATCACGCTCCGCCGCACCGGCGACGCGCTGCTGCGCGGGCTGCTGGACTCCGGGCAGGCCGCGCCGTACCGGATCCGCAGCAGCACCGGCTGGCACGTCACCGACGGGCTGGCCGTCACGGGCCGCCCGTTCCACCTGGTCGACGCGGCCGGCCGGGCGCACGGGCGCCGGTTCGCCTTCGGCGTGCCCACCGAGTCGGTGCACTGGGTCACCGCGGCCGGCATCCGGCCCGGCGTCAACTCCGTCACGCTGACCGACTCCGACGCGATCGCCCGGGCGGCGCTGCGGTGCGTTTCCCTCGGTGCGGGCTTCGTCGGCGCCTCCCGCTGACCTTCCGTATCCGCCCCCGCTCGGACCACGTCCGGCCCCAACGCTCCGGAAAAGGACCACGATGCCCAGCCCACCGTTCGATGACGTCCACCTGCTCGACGCCGGCCTGCTCTCGCCGGTCCGGGCCGGCACCGGGGTCGACGCCGCCGTCGGCGACCGGGCCTGGCTGACGGCGATGACCGGGGCGGAGGCCGCGCTGGCCCGCGCCCAGGCCCGGCTCGGGACGGTACCGGCCGAGGCGGCGCAGGTGATCAGCGACGTCGCCCTGGCCGACCCCTGCGAGCTGGTGCCGCTGGCCCTGGCCGCCCGCGAGACCGCCAACCCGGTCGTCGGGTTCGTCCGGGCCTTCACCGAGGCCGTCGCCTGCCGCGACCCGGCCGCGGCGGAGTACGTCCACCGCGGTTCGACCAGCCAGGACATCCTCGACACCGCGGCCATGCTGGTCACCCGGCAGGCGCTGGCGCACGCGGCGGCCGACCTCGACCGGTGCGCCGCGGCGCTCGCAGCGCTGGCCCGCGCCCACCGGAACACCCCGATGGCGGGCCGCACCCTGACCCTGCACGCCGTGCCCACCACCTTCGGCCTCAAGGCCGCGGGCTGGCTGCAGCTGGTCGAGGAGGCCCGCCGGCGGGTGGCCGAGCTGGACGGGCGGCTGCCCGTCCAGCTCGGCGGCGCGGCGGGCACGCTGGCCGGCTACCTGGAGTACGCGGGCCACGGTCAGTACGGGGAGCGCCCGGACACGCCGTCGCCGGGCGCGGCCCGGTACACCGAGCAGCTGCTGGCCGCGTACGCCGAGGAGACGGGTCTGGCGGAGCCCCTGCTGCCCTGGCACGTGCTGCGCACGCCGGTGGCGGACACCGGCGCGGTGTGCGCCTTCGTCACCGGCGCCCTCGGCAAGATCGCGGCGGACGTGCAGTCGATGGCCAGGACCGAGGTCGGCGAGCTCGTCGAGCCGGCCGCGGGCGGCCGCGGCGTCTCCTCGGCCATGCCGCACAAGCGCAACCCGGTGCTGGCCACGCTGATCAGGTCCGCCGCGCTGCAGGTGCCGCAGCTCGCCGCGATCCTGCAGGGCGCGATGCTGTCGGAGGACGAGCGGTCGGGCGGCGCCTGGCACGCGGAGTGGCAGGCGCAGCGCGAGTGCCTGCGGCTGGCCGGGGGTGCGGCGCACGCCGCCGCCGAACTGCTGGAGGGGCTGACCGTGAACGCGGACCGGATGCGCGCCAACCTCGATCTGACGCACGGGCAGATCGTCTCCGAGCGGATCGCGGCGGTGCTGGCGCCGCTGCTGGGCGCGGCGCCGGCCCGCGCCCTGCTGACCGGCGTCTCCCACGAGTCCGCCCGCACCGGCCGTCCGCTCGGCGAGCTGCTCGCCGAGCGGCCCGAGGTCACCGCCCACCTCTCCCCGGAGGCGCTGGCCGAGCTGGTGGACCCGGCCCGGTACGTGGGGGCGGCGCCGTACCTGACGGACAGGTCCCTGGCCGCGGCCGGGCGGGGCGGGGCACCGGCCGCCGGACCGGAGTCCGAGGGCGCCGGGCCCACTGAGCCGGAGCCCGAGTGTCCTGAACCCACCGCCGAACGCGGGCTGTTGCTGGCCCGGCTCCAGGTCCAGCTGGACGAGGTGCGGCCGACCGGCCGGCCGAGGCTCAGGGCGGAGCGGCTGCTGGAGTACATCCGCTCGCACGACCCCACCACTCCGGACGCGCCGGTGGCCGACGAGCTGCGCGAGTCCCTGCTGGACGCGGCCCTGCTGTCGGTGGCCGAGGCCTTCGAGCAGCTGACCCAGGTGGTGCCGCGGCTTGCGTCATGACCAAGCCGCCGACCCGCGGACCGGCAGGGCGCCGGCCGCGGATCGGCGGCTCGATCGGGGGTCGTGTGGTCGGGGGAGGCACCTCCACCGGCTAAGCGGTCAGGATGAGGCTCACGTTGTGGCCGCCGAAGCCGAAGGAGTTCGCGAGCGCGGCGTCGAACCGGCCCTCCCGGTTCGCGCCCCGCACCACGTCCAGCTCGACCTTCGGGTCGAGGGTGGCCAGGTTGCGCACCGCCGGTGCGACACCGTGGTGCAGCGCCAGCAGGGCGGCCATCGCCCCGAACGCGCCGGAGGCGCCGAGCATGTGACCGGTCATCGACTTGGTCGCCGTCACGGGCACCCCGTCGCCGAGCACCTCGTTCACCGCTTCCGCCTCCGCCACGTCCCCGCCGGGGGTGGAGGTGGCGTGTGCGTGGACGAGCCCGATGTCGCTCGCCGCCAGCCCCGCGTCGCGCAGCGCGCTGCGCATCGCCAGCACCTGGCCGCGGGCGTCGGACGCGGAGATGTGGTCCGCGCTGGAGTTGACCGCGGCGCCGGCCACCTTGCCGTACACCCGGGCCCGGCGGGCCCGCGCGTGGTCGGCCCGCTCCAGGACCACCAGGGCCGCACCTTCGGCGATGACGAACCCGTTGCGGTCGACGTCGAACGGGCGGGAGACCGCGGCCGGGTCGCCGGTCTGCACCGACAGCGCCTTCATCTGCGCGAACGCGGCCACCATGAACGGGTGGACGCACGCCTCGGTGCCGCCCGCCACCACCACGTCGGCCCGGCCGGCCCGGATCAGGTCGAGGCCGAGGGCGATCGACTCGGCGCCCGAGGCGCAGGCGCTGACCGGTGCGCGCGCACCGGCCCGTGCCTGGAGGTCCATGCTCACCCAGGCGGCGGGCCCGTTGGGCATGAGCATCGGCACCGCGAACGGCGACAGCCGCCGCAGGCCGGAGGTCTCGAACACGTCGTCCTGGCCGAGTGCGCTGAGCACGCCGCCGATGCCGGTGCCGACCACGACCGCCAGACGGTCCGGGTCCACCTCCGGTGCGCCCGCGTCCTGCCAGGCCTCCCGTGCGGCGAGCACGGCGAGTTGCTCGGTCCGGTCGAGCTTGCGTGCGTGCGCCCGCCCGAGCGGCTCGGCGGGGTCCACGGTCACCTCGCCCGCGATCCGGACGGGCAGGTCCTCGGGCCACGTCCCGCCCAACGCGCGGATGCCGGAGCGGCCCGCCAGCAGCCCCTCCCAGGCCTCGCCGGCGCTCGCTCCGAGCGGCGTCAGCGCTCCCATGCCCGTCACCAACACCTCATGCTGGCCCATCTGTTCTCCTCAGCCGACCGGACAGTATCCGGCCACCACCCTTCCGTGCGCCCTCCGCTGCGCGGTGCCCCGCGCGCGATTGGGCAAATTCCGGTGCGCACCTGCGCCAGCGAGCGGGTGCGCGGGTGGGGACGTGCGTCAGGACCAGCCGTTGTCGAGGGCGCCCGTGGCGGTCGCGGCGAGGGCGGGGGCGCTGGTGGCGGCGGCGGGGGCGGGCGCGGACCAGCCGTTGTCGGCGGTCACCCGGCTCATGGTCCGACCGGCGTCGGTGTGGCCGACCATGACCGCGAGAGCAGCAGCGAGGGTGGAGACCACGAGGGCGACGCGCACGGAAAGCGACTTCATGGGGGTGAACCTCTCCTGGGTGATCCGGTGAAGTGCGGACCGGGCTCTGTTCCGGCCGCCTTCTCTCGTGATCAGCTTGCCGTGCCCCCGGGCCTTGGGGGAGAACCTCTGACCTGCGGTATTCACGCCTGTCGTAAACACGAAGGGGGACAGAAGCGATGGACCATGCCGAGTTGGGCGCCCGGGCCGGGGGAACTCCGGCCGGGGAGCTGACACCCGACGGCCTGCGGCTCTACGAGTACGCGGCCACCGTCCCCTCGTTCACCGCCGCGGAGGCGGGCTGCACCCTCGGGCTGGCAGAGCCGGAACTCGCTCTGGCCCTGGCGCACTTGGAGGCGCTGCGGCTGCTGCGCCGGGACGCCGACGAGGCGTGCCGGTACACCGTGGTGTCGCCGGAGTTCGCGGCCGGTCAGCTGCTGTGGCCGATGGAGCGGAGGATCCGTCAGCAGGCCGAGGACGTCGAGCGGATCAGGACGACCTTCGCCGCGCTCGGCCCCTGCTACCAGAACGGCCTGCAGGGCCGGCAGCGCGCGGAGGTCGAGGTCCTGACCGACCTCGCCGACGTGCGGCGGCTGATCGACGGGCTGGCGGACAACTGCCGCACCGAGGCGCTGCACGTGCAGCCCGGCGGCGCCCGCGACCCGGAGGCGCTGCTCAAGGCCCGGGCCAGCATGGGACGTCTGCTGGAGCGCGGGGTCAGCAGCCGCTCGATCTACCAGCACCCGGCGCGCTACAGCCAGCACACGGTGGAGTTCGCCGAGTGGATGATGGAGCGCGGTGCGCAGGTGCGGACCCTGGCGGACGGTCCGGACCGGATGCTGATCTACGACCGCAAGGTGGCCGTGGTCAGCGTGCAGGGCAACTCCGCGCACGCCCTCGTCGTGTACGAGCCCAACCTCGTGGCCTTCATGGTGTCCTCGTTCGAGACCGCCTGGCGGGCTGCCGCCCCCTTCCCGGTGGGATTCGACCGGGAGTGGGCCAAGCAGATCTCCGACGACCTGCGCCAGTCGATCGTCCGGCTGCTCGCCGAGGGGCTGGACGACAAGTCCATCGCCCGCCGGCTGGGCATGTCGATGCGCACCGTGCAGCGGCACGTGGCCGAGATCATGCGCACCCTCGACGGGAAGAGCCGCTTCCAGACCGGGTACCTGATCGGTCTGGACGAGGCCGGTGTCCCGGCCAAGTAGCCGGGCGTGGCATGGGAGTTCACCACTGGGGGGAGGTCCTGGGGCCGCCCACCCCGCGGCGGCTGTGCCCGAGCGTCATCGCGCGGATCGCGGCCGGCGTGACCTGCCCGGCGAGCAGCGCCTCCATGACGTCGCCGAGTGCCGCCGCGAGCCGCAGGTTCTCGTCCTGCGGGCGGGCGAGGGCCCGGGCGTCGGCGGGGGCGAGCCACCGCAGGCCCGCCGGCGGGGGGCCGGGCACGGTCGTCACGTACTCGTACGCGAGCTCGTACGGGCCGTCCTCCGACGCCCGGAGCCACCAGGGCGGGACCGCCGTGCCGGCCCTCCCGGGCCGCTCCAGCGGCGGCACCGGCGGGGTGACCAGCGACGCGGTCCTGCCGGTCAGCCGGGACGCGAGGCGCAGGGCGGCGGCGGCCGGGTCGGCGCCGTCCGGGAGGAGTTCGCCGGGCAGGAGTTCGCCGGGCAGGACGTCGCCGGGCAGGACGTCGCTGTGCGGGGCTTCCTCGGGCAGGAGGCCCAGCGACCAGGTTCCGGCGCCGGCTTCACGGCTGTAGACGTAGCACCGGACGGCCACCCGTCCGTCGGCTGCGGTGCGGACGGCGCTCACAGGGCCGGCAGCCGCTCGGGGAGGCCGAGCACGAGCAGCGCCAGGTTGACCCCGGGGCGTCCGAGCTCCTCGCGGTAGCGCTCGATGACGAGGTTCTCCTCCGCGAGCGAGGTGCGCGAGCCGCCGGAGGCCACCCGCGCGTGGACCTGCCGGTGCGCGGCGGCCGCACGGCGGCCTAGGAGCTGGATGATCTGCCGATCGAGGGTCGCGACGTCGTCGGACATGCGGTGCTCCAGGTTGGTGGGTTCGATGGGTACGGTACGGCCGGCGGCGTCAGCCGACGGGCACGGGATCGTGCTCGGCGGGCTGGGTGAGTGCGGCGGGCGCGGCGGTGCGGGGGCGGCGGCGCACGGTGGTGAGGGCGACGATGCCGCAGAGGCCGGCGAGCGGCAGCCACACCCAGGCCGCCTGTCCGGTGCCGATCAGCATCACGCCGATCGAGGGGCCGAAGAACATGCCGATGCCCATCATCGAGTTGCACAGGGCATTGGCGCGGGTGAGTTCGCGCTCGGGCACCCGGGAGATCAGCCAGGGGTGGAAGGAGCAGGAGTACGCGCACTCGCCGAGGGCGAAGAGCATCGCGTACAGCAGCAGTCCGGTCAGCCGCAGCGGGCCGGGCCCGAAGGCGGTGACACCGGCGGCGGCGAGGCCCGCGACCCACAGGGCGACGGCGATCCGCAGCCCCTGCTCCTCGGGGCGCTTCTCCAGCAGCTTCGTGACCGGGCGTTGGAGCGTCACGATGACCACGACGTTGAGGGTGAGCATCACCGACACCCAGCCGATGCCGGTGTCCATGAGCCGGTCGGCGACCAGCGGGGCGGTGGCCTCGAACTGGCTGTAGCCGAAGAGGTACGCCCCGAACTGGAAGAGCGCGGCTCCGAGGGAGGCCCGGACGAGCAGGCCGACCCCGAGGGAGCCCTCCGCCCGCCCGGTGCCCTCTGTGCTTTCGGTGTTCTCGGCGCCCTCGGTGTTCTCCGGCACCGCCGGGACCCGGCGGGCCAGGGCGAGGGCGAGCGCCACCGGCAGGTAGCCGACGGCGTTCGCCAGCAGGAGCCAGGTGATGGCCCGGCCGGAGAAGACCGTCAGGAAGAGCCCGGCGACGAGCGAGCCGCCCGCGAGGGTGGCGTTGAGGACCTGGTAGCGCCGGGCGAACACCCGGCGCCGCTCCTCCGGCGGCACCAGGGAGTTGACGATCGGGATGATGGCGGCCATGAAGCAGCCCTGGCCGGCGCCTCCCAGCACCGCCGCTGCGGCCGTGCCGGCCAGGGTGCCGCCCCCGGCCAGCAGCAGGAAGCAGCCGACCCAGAGCAGCAGGCCGAGGATGCCCAGGGCGTGCCGGGGCACGCGCAGCGCCGCCGAGGCGAGCAGCAGCGAGACGGCCAGGTTGGCGAGGCCGGAGACGCCGTAGTAGACGGCGACTCCGGTGGTGCCGACGGCCGGCAGCGACGCCAGGTGGATGCCGATGAACGGGAAGACCATGCCGTAGCAGAACGACGACAGGCCGTGCAGGACCACGATGCGGTTGACCGACCTGCGGCGCAGCGCGACCGGGTCTACGGAGGTCCGGGGCATGGGCGGGTACCTTCCTGGGGATCGGCGGGGATCAGCGGGGGACCAGGGCGAGGACCCGTGCCGGGCTGCCCGAGCCGCCGACGATGGGCAGCGGCGCGGCGATGAGCACGGCGCCCTGCGGGGGCAGCCGGTGCAGGTTGCGCAGCTGGGTGATGCCGTACTTGTCGGCGCCGTGGAAGTACCAGTGGCAGGGGTAGGGCTGGTCCTCGAACTCGCCGGCCTGGCCGGCGTCGGTGCCGACGGTCTCCACGCCGACGCCGATGACCGGGGTCTGCTCGGCGAGCCAGCGGGCGCACTCGGGGGCGATGCCGGGGGTGTGACGGCCGTTCAGGAACTCCTCCTGGGAGCCCTGCCGGTCCTCCCAGCCGGTGCGGTAGAGCAGCCAGCCGCCCGCGGCGAGCGGGCCGTGCTCCTCCTGCCAGGCCTCGACGTGGTGGCGCTGGAGCAGGAAGTCGGGGTCGGCGGCGGCGTGGGCCGAGAAGTCCAGGACGGAGGCGGGGCCGACGAGGCGCTGCGGCGGGACCTGGGAGACGTCGTCGAGGTCCTTGCCGGTGATCCAGTGGACCGGCGCGTCGAAGTGGGTGCCGGTGTGCTCGGAGAGGCGGATGTTGTTCCAGTAGACGGTGGGGCCGGCCTCGTCGTAGTGGCTGATGGCCTCCCGGGCGAAGGGCCACGGCTGGCCGCGCTCGGGCGGGAGCTGGATCAGCGGGGTCTGCTCGGACAGCGGCGAGGTCAGGTCGATCACCTCGACGGAGCCGTCGAGCAGGCCGGTGAGCAGCGGGGCGAGGGGCTCGGCGGTGGTGGGCTCGGCGGTGGTGGGCAGGGTGGTGGTGGGCAGCGCGGTGGGCTCGGTGCGGGAGGTCATGTCACTTCTCTCCGGTGGTGTGGACGATGGTGGACCAGTCCTCGTAGTCCGGGTGCTGGCCGCGGACGACGGCGTCGTAGAGCTCCTGGAGCTTGCGGACGGTCACGCCGGGGGTGCCGTCGCCGACCGCGATGCGGTCGAGGCTGGTGACGGGGGCGATCTCGGCGAGGGTGCCGGCGACGAAGATCTCGTCGGCGCCGTACAGCTCGGTGCGGTCGACCTCGCGGCGCTCCATCGGGATGCCGAGCTCGCGGCGGGCGATCTCGCCGATGGTGGCGACCGTGATGCCCTCGAGGACGCCGCTGGTGCCGGGCGGGGTGACGAGCTTGCCGTCGCGCAGCATCACCACGCAGGAGCCGGGCGCCTCGGAGACGCTGCCGCGCTGGTTGAGCAGGAGCGTGGTGTCGTAGCCGTTGCGGATCGCCTCGTGGTGGGCGAGGCGGCTGTTGTGGTAGTTGGCGCCCGCCTTGATGCGCGGCGGCATCGAGTCGTCGCTGATCCGGCGCCAGGAGGAGACGGTGGCCGCGAGGCCCTGCTCGAAGCCCCGGCCGCGGGGGGCGCGGGTCGAGGTGATGTGGACGCCGGCGTCGTCGGTGTGGCTGAGCGGGTCGGCGTTCGGGCCCATGTTGAAGTACGAGACGACGCACACGTGTACGTCCTCCTCGAAGGCGTTGGCCTTGAGGACGTCGAGCACGCCCTGCTTGAGGTCGTCGTCGGAGAAGGGGATCTCCATCCGCAGGCTCTTCATCGAGCGGCGCAGGCGGGCGAGGTGCTCGTCGATGCGGAAGACCGCGAGGCCGTCCTGGCCGGGGCGGCGGTAGGCGCGCAGCCCCTCGAAGACGTTCGCGCCCCAGAACGCGCCCTGGGAGCGGGCGTGCACGGTGCACTCGTCCCAGTCGACGACGGTGCCGTTGAGCCAGGCGTGCGTGGGGAGTTGGAGGGGAGTGGTCATGGTGTGCTCCTGTAACGGATTCTGGGGACGGGAAGTTGGGGAGGGTCAGACGGCGACGGGGACGCGGGCGGAGGCGGGCGCGGTGGCCACGGCGCAGCGGGCGAGCGCGGCGCCGAACGTCGCGGGCCGGCCGGCGTCGGCGAGCGCGGCGAGGTGGCCGTCGGGCCGGACGA
>NZ_JBFBDY010000049.1:0-25561 GCF_040683475.1 Kitasatospora sp. NPDC093558
GCTTCGGGCAGCCTGAGTGCCCCGGTCGGCGGCGCCCCGGTCGGCGGCGTCGCGGTCGGCAGCGTCTCGGGAGCCGTTACAGGGGCGGGGCCGGGGCCGGGGTCGGGGGCAGGACGGGGAGCAGAGGCGGGAACGGCAGCGGCGGCGGGACCGGCAGCCGGGGCAGGAGCGGGTGTCCCCGTGCCGGCCAGGAACGTGGCCGGTACTGGGCGGGTGGTGCGGCCGGGCGGGTCGAGCGGCGTCACGGCGGGGTCCTCCTGCGGCGGGGGGTGTGGACGAACTCCTGCGGGCGGTACGAGCGGGGGATCACACGGTCAGGGCGAGCCGGTTGATCGCGGCCAGCGGGATCGGCAGCCAGCTCGGGCGGTGCCGGGCCTCGTACACGACCTCGTAGACCGCCTTGTCGATCTCCAGCGCGCGCATCAGCTCGGGCGAGGCCGCCGGGTCGACGCCGCCCCCGGCGGTGTACCCGGCGCAGAAGGCGGTGCGGTTGCGCTGGGCCCAGGCGGCGGCGAGGTGGGCGAGCTCCGGGTCGACCGGGCCGCCGGCCAGCAGGTGGGCCGCCGCGTAGTCGAAGGAGCGCAGCATCGCGGCGACGTCGCGCAGGGCGGGCTGCGGCTCGCGGCGCTCGTTGACGGACTTGGCGGGTTCGCCCTCGAAGTCGAGCAGGACCCAGCCGTGCGGGGTGCGCATGGCCTGCCCGAGGTGCAGGTCGCCGTGGATGCGCTGGACGGGCAGGCCGTCCGGGTGGGCGTCGGCGAGCTGCTGGAAGGCGCTGCGCAGCGCGGCCCGGTAGCGCATCAGCCCGGGGACGGCGGCGACGGCGCTGTCCAGGCGGTCGGCCATGGCGCCGGCGAGCTGGCGGGTCTGGGCGCGGTCGAGGCGGGCGACGGGCATGGAGCGGGCGAGCACCCGGTGCACCTCGGCGGTGGCCCGGCCGAGCCGGTGGGCCTCGATCGCGAAGTTGCCGGGGGACGGGTCGCCCTTGAGCCGGCCGACCTGGTCGAGGGCGAGCTCCCAGCCGTCCTCGGCGTCCGGCAGGTAGCGCTGGAGCAGGCCGAGGGTGGCGGGTTCGGCGCGTTCCATCCGGCTCTCGAACCAGGCGGCGACGCGCGGGATGCGGGTGGAGCCGGCCCGGGAGAGGGCGAGGGAGAGTTCGAGGTCGGGGTTGGTGCCGGGGTGGACGCGGCGGAAGAGCTTGAGGATGTACGAGGTGCCGTAGATGACGGAGGTGTTGGACTGCTCGGCGGTGGAGGCGCGGCCGGGGATGGTGGTGGGCAGGCCGGAGCCGGGGGTGCGGCGGAACGACAGCGAGCCGAAGCGGTCGCCGGTGGCCAGGTGTTCCAGCAGCCGCCCGGTGAGCTCCGGGTCGTGGACCGCGTCGTAGAGCGTCGCGCCGTCGTACGGGCCCTGGGTGAGGCGGCCGAGGACGGCACCGGGCTCGATGTCGGCGGGGCGCTCGGAGCGGACGCCGAGGAGGAGTTGGTAGACGTCCCCGTGCGGGGCGCCGGCCGTGGTGGCGTGCTCGACCCGCAGCAGGAGGTGCAGCAGGGCCGGGTCGCCGACCTGCAGCGGGGTCCCGACCACCGGGGTGAGGCCGGTGATGGGCCGTCCCTTCCCGGCGTACCAGCGCTGGGTGGGGAGCCACTCGGAGATCAGCGGCAGGGCCGCCTGGACGAGCTCGCTGACCCCCAGGGCGGTTCTCCGGAGCCCGGTGCTCCGCGCGCCCGCCGACGCGGCGGTGCCGGCCGGGGTGTCGTGCTGCACATGGGCTTGAGAACGGGAGGTTTCGGACATGACTCCCTTTCCCCGGAAGCGGGCCGACTGCCCGACGGGTCTGGCCGGGTCCGTCAGTCTTCCGGATTTCGGCGGCGCGGCGGTGGCGGCACGCGAGCGGGGCTCAGGTGTCACGCCTTCGTGTGGGTGGCCGTTGGGCTGTTCTCCGTACGCGGCGCCGGGGGGCGCCGCGGGGCGGAGGACCCCGGGGCGCGCGGGTTCAACTCGCGCCCCCCGAGGGTCTGGTGGTGCGGTCGGGGCCGGTGCGGCGGATCGTTACTTCGACCGCCTGGTCCCGCTCAGTCGCGGGGGCTGCCGGAGCTGGAACCAGTAGAAGCCGTGGCCGGCCAGGGTGAGCAGGTACGGCCACTCACCGATCGAGGGGAAGCGCACCCCGCCGATCAGCTCGACCGGGTAGCGTCCGCCGTACTGCCGCAGGTCCAGTTCGGTCGGTTGTGCGAACCGCGAGAAGTTGTTGACGCACATGACCAGGTCCCCCTCGTGCTCCCGCACGAAGGCCAGCACCGCGGGGTTGCTGGAGGGCAGTTCGGTGTACGTGCCCAGGCCGAACGCCGGGTTGAGCTTGCGGATCTCGATCATGCGACGCGTCCAGTGCAGCAGCGAACTCGAACTGCTCTGCTGCGCCTCGACGTTGGTCACCTGATAGCCGTACACCGGGTCCATGATGGGCGGCAGACTGAGCCTGCCCGGGTCGGCGGAGGAGAAACCCGCGTTGCGGTCCGGGGTCCACTGCATCGGCGTGCGCACGCCGTCGCGGTCGCCGAGCCAGATGTTGTCGCCCATGCCGATCTCGTCCCCGTAGTAGAGCACCGGCGAGCCGGGCAGGGAGAGGAGGAGGGCGGTGAACAGCTCGATCTGGTTGCGGTCGTTCTCCAGCAGCGGGGCGAGCCGGCGCCGGATGCCCACGTTGGCGCGCATCCGCGGGTCCTTGGCGTACTCCGCGTACATGTAGTCGCGCTCCTCGTCGGTGACCATCTCCAGGGTCAGCTCGTCGTGGTTGCGCAGGAAGATGCCCCACTGGCAGCCGTTCGGGATGCGCGGGGTCTTGGCGAGGATCTCCGAGACGGGGTAGCGGGACTCGCGCCGCACCGCCATGAAGATCCGCGGCATCACCGGGAAGTGGAACGCCATGTGGCACTCGTCGCCGCCCGCCGTGAAGTCGCCGAAGTAGTCGACGACGTCCTCGGGCCACTGGTTGGCCTCGGCGAGCAGCACGGTGTCGGGGTAGTCGGCGTCGATCTCCTTGCGGACCCGGCGGAGGAACTCGTGCGTCTCCGGCAGGTTCTCGCAGTTGGTGCCGTCGCGCGCGAACAGGTAGGGCACCGCGTCCAGCCGGAAGCCGTCGATGCCGAGGTCGAGCCAGAACCGCAGCCCGGCGACCATCTCGTCCTGGACGCGGGGGTTGTCGTAGTTGAGGTCCGGCTGGTGGGAGAAGAACCGGTGCCAGTAGTACTGCTTGCGGACCGGGTCGTACGTCCAGTTGGAGGTCTCGGTGTCGACGAAGATGATGCGGGCGTCCGGGTACCGCTTGTCGTCGTCGGCCCACATGTAGAAGTCGCCGTACGGCCCGTCCGGGTCCGCGCGGGAGGCCTGGAACCACGGGTGCTGGTCGCTGGTGTGGTTCATGACGAAGTCGATGATCACGCGCATGCCGCGGGCGTGCGCGGCGTCCACGAACTCCATGAAGTCGGCGAGGTCGCCGAACTCCGGCAGCACCGACTTGTAGTCGGCCACGTCGTACCCGCCGTCGCGCAGCGGCGAGGCGAAGAACGGCGGGAGCCAGAGGCAGTCGATGCCGAGCCACTGGAGGTAGTCGAGCTTGGCCGTGAGCCCCTTGAGGTCCCCGACCCCGTCGCCGTTGCTGTCCTGGAAGGACCGCACCAGCACCTCGTAGAAGACCGCACGCTTGAACCACTCGGGGTCCAGGTTCTTCTTCGAGGTCTCGGGGAAGGTGTCGGGGACGGGCTCGTTCACTGTCACGCTGGGTTCCTCCGAACCGTGAGGAGGTGAGCCGGCTCGGCTGAGGGATCGAGCCGGACGTAGTTGTGCCGGCCCCAGGTGTAGGCGGCGCCGGTGAGCTCGTCGTGCACCGCGAACGGGCCTTCGCCGTCGAGGCTGACGGTGGCCTCCTGGACGTGGTGCGGGTCGAGGTTGACCACGGTGATGACCTGGTCGGTCAGGCCCTCCGGGGTGGTCGCGGTCTTGGAGTAGGCGATCACCTGGTCGTTGTCGGTGGGGTGGAAGCGCAGGTCGCGCAGTCGGCGCAGGGCGGGGTGGCGCCGGCGCAGCCGGTTGAGCACGGTGAGCAGCGGGGCCAGGGAGTCGGCGCGGTTCCAGTCGCGCGGGCGCAGCTCGTACTTCTCCGAGTGCAGGTACTCCTCGGAGCCGGGGTCGGCCGGCTCGTTCTCGTACAGCTCGAACCCGGCGTAGACGCCGTAGGTGGGGGAGAGGGTGGCGGCGAGCACGGCGCGGACGGCGAACGCGGCCCGCCCGCCGTGCTGGAGGTAGGCGTGCAGGATGTCGGGGGTGTTGGCGAAGAAGTTGGGCCGCATGTAGGCGGCCGCGTCACCGGTGAGTTCGGTGAGGTAATCGGTGAGTTCCGGCTTGGTGGTGCGCCAGGTGAAGTACGTGTACGACTGGTGGAAACCGATCTTCCCGAGGGTGTGCATCATCGCGGGACGGGTGAAGGCTTCTGCCAGGAACACGACATCGGGGTCGGTGCGGGCGATGTCGGCGAGGACCTTCTCCCAGAACAGCACCGGCTTGGTGTGCGGGTTGTCGACCCGGAAGATCCGCACGCCGTGGGACATCCAGAAACGCAGGATGCGGACGGTTTCCTTGACGATTCCGTCCATGTCCTGGTCGAAGTTGACCGGATAGATGTCCTGGTACTTCTTCGGCGGGTTCTCGGCGTACGCGATGGTGCCGTCGGCGCGGTGGCTGAACCATTCCGGGTGCTTGTTCACCCACGGGTGGTCGGGGGAGCACTGGAGGGCGAAGTCCAGCGCCACCTCCAGGTGCAGCGCGGTGGCCTCGGCGACGAAGTGGTCGAAGTCCTCGATCGTGCCGAGGTCCGGGTGGACGGCGTCGTGGCCGCCCTCGGGGGAGCCGATCGCCCACGGCGAGCCGACGTCGTGCGGACCGGCCGTCAGGGTGTTGTCCGGGCCCTTGCGGTAGGCGCGGCCGATCGGGTGGACGGGCGGCAGGTAGACGACGTCGAAGTCCATCGCGGCGATCGCGGGCAGCCGTTCGGCGGCGGTGCGCAGGGTGCCCGAGCGCGGCGGCTCGACGCCGTTCGGGTCCACCACGGCGCCCTCGGACCGCGGGAAGAACTCGTACCAGGAGCCGAACAGGGCGCGCTCGCGGTCCACCTGGAGCGGCAGCGGGCGGGAGGCGCTGAGCAGCTCGCGCAGCGGGTACCGGGCGAGCAGTTCCAGCACCTCGGGGGCGAGCGCCGCCGCGAGCCGGGACAGCGGCGGCAGGCCGGGGTCGCGCAGCGCCTCGGCGGCGGCCAGCACGTGCGCGCGGCCCTCCTTCTTCGGCACGCCGGCCGCGGCCTGCTCCAGCAGCCGGGCGCCCTCCTCCAGGACGAGCGCCGTGTCGATCCCGGCGGGCAGCTTGACGGACGCGGTCTTGCGCCAGGTGGCGACCGGGTCGCTCCACGCCTCGACCAGGTACGACCAGCGGCCGGGCGCGGTCGGGGTGACGTGCGCCCCCCAGCGGTCGGTGCCCTCGGCGAGCTCGCGCATCGGGGTCCACGGGCCGCTGCGGCCGCGCGGGTCGCGCAGTACGACGTTGGCGTTGACGGCGTCGTGGCCCTCGCGGAACACGGTCGCGGTGACCAGGAAGGTCTCGCCGACGACGGCCTTGGCCGGGCGGCGGCCGTGGTCGACGAGCGGGCTGACGTCCAGGACGGGGATGCGGCCGATCACGGTGTCGCTCTCTGTCTTTCGGGCGGCGGTCTTGCGGGCGGCGGTCTTGCGGGCGGGCGCCTTGCGCGGCGGGGCGTCGGCCTTCGCGGCACCGGACCTCGGGGCGGCCGGCTTCGCGGCCGACGGCTTCGCCGCAGCGGCCTTCGGAGTGGTGGCCTTCGGGGTGGTGGCCTGCGCGCCGTTCGCCTGTGAGGCGGCGGCCGGCGTGGCGGACCCGGCGGTGGCGGTGCGGCGCGTGGTGGTGGTGCGCCTGCGCGGTGCCGCGGTCCGGCTCTCCGCGACCCCTGGTTGTCGGGCCGCTGCGGAGGACTCGGGGCCGGAGCGTTCCGGTGAGGGCTGCTCCGGTGACGGGTGCTCGGGTGAGGCGTGCTCGGGTTCGGAGTGCGGCGGACGGACCGCTCCGGAGGCCCTGGGCGCCGGCATCGCCGGATCCGTCCGAGTGTCAGAATCCGCCCGTCCGGCGGATTCCGCGACCGCTGTGTCGAGGGTGTCGGCCACCGGTGTGGACTGGTCCCGCGTGTCGCCGTGCATGCCAAGCTCCTGCCCGAGATCGGCGGCAGCTCCCGCAGGCGCCGGGGGTGGGCCGGGGGAGTACCGGGAGGACTGCTGGGTGGGGAGGACGTGCGACCGAGAGCCTGCCCGCGCCGCCGTCCCCGGCAACCTGCCCGGCGCCCGCCGAGCCCGTGGCAGGACGCCCCGGAGCCCGCGCGCGTCCCGGCGCACGCCTCCGGGGGCACGCCCCTGGGCGACCCGGTCGACCCGTGAACGAGCCGGCCGAGTACGAGGACACGCGTCGGAGCGCGGTGAGCGCCGAATGGGCTAAGGAGGATGAGGAACGATCAACGCGAAAAGGATTCGGACGTGCTGCTTCAAGGGGGGCGCCACCCGTCGCCGCACTCCCCACAGCATCAACGACCTTGGTTCATACTCGCACCGCGGGGCGGACTTTCGCAGCGGTACGACAGTAGTTTCGGGCTTTGTCCGGAGCGGATGAGCCAGCGGAAATGGGTCCGTTCCGCAGTGTTCACGCTTTGGTAGCGCGAGCCCCCGTAAAGTGCGCCTCGCGCGCCCCCCGTGCAGTCCAATGCGCCGAATGCGATCTCATCAATAGGCCGAACGGATCACCAATAGCCCACTTGACGCACTGTCATGAGGGCCGTCGGGGCTACGCTTCACGCCGTGAAGGCAATCCGCAGATTCACCGTCCGCACCGTCCTGCCCGAACAACTCCAGCCGTTGCACGAGCTGGCCCTCAACCTGCGCTGGTCCTGGCACCCCGAGACCAGGGACCTCTTCCGGTCCGTGGACCCGGAGGTCTGGGCCGCGACCGGCGAGGACCCGGTGCGGCTGCTCGGGGAGGTCCCGGCCGCCCGGCTCGCCGCGCTCGCCGCCGACCGGCGCTTCCTGCGCCGCCTCGGCGACCTCGCCGACGACCTGCGCGACTACCTCACGGGCCCGCGCTGGTACCAGGCCCAGGAGGCCGCCGGCACCCCGCTGCCCGCCGCCGTCGCCTACTTCTCGCCCGAGTACGGCATCGCCGCCGCGCTGCCCCAGTACTCCGGCGGACTCGGCATCCTGGCCGGCGACCACCTCAAGGCCGCCAGCGACCTAGGCGTCCCGATCATCGGCGTGGGCCTGTTCTACCGGCACGGCTACTTCCGGCAGTCCCTCGACCGGGACGGCTGGCAGCAGGAGCGCTACCCGCTGCTCGACCCGGACGAACTCGCGGTCAGCCTGCTCCGGGAGGCCGACGGCACCCCCTGCCGGATCGACCTCGCCCTGCCCGGCGGCCGGACCCTCGCCGCGCACATCTGGAAGGCCCAGGTCGGCCGGGTCCCGCTGCTCCTCCTCGACTCCGACACCGAGGAGAACTCGCCCGCCGAACGCGACGTCACCGACCGCCTCTACGGCGGCGGCAGCGAGCACCGGCTGCTCCAGGAGATGCTCCTCGGCATCGGCGGCGTCCGGGCCGTGCGCGCCTACTGCCGCCTCACCGGCCACCCCGCCCCCGAGGTCTTCCACACCAACGAGGGCCACGCCGGCTTCCTCGGCGTCGAGCGGATCCGCGAACTCGTCGCCGCCGGACCGGCCGACGCCGCCGCCGTGGGCCCGGACTTCGCCGCCGCCCTGGAGTCCGTCCGGGCCGGCACCCTGTTCACCACCCACACGCCCGTCCCGGCCGGCATCGACCGCTTCGACCGCGAGCTCGTCGCCCGCCACTTCTCCGGCGACGCCGCCCTGTCCGGCGTCCCGGTCGACCCGGTGCTCGCGCTCGGCGCCGAGACCTGGCCCGGCGGGGACCCGAAGCTCTTCAACATGGCCGCCATGGGCCTGCGCCTCGCCCAGCGCGCCAACGGCGTCTCCACCCTGCACGGCGAGGTCAGCCGGGCCATGTTCAACGGCCTGTGGCCCGGCTTCGACCCGGCCGAGGTCCCGATCACCTCCGTCACCAACGGCGTCCACGCCGCCACCTGGATCGACCCGGCCGTCGTGCGCCTCGGCGCCGCCGAGATCGGCGCAGACCGCGCCGAGGACGCCATGACCACCGGCGACGCCAAGCGCTGGACCGGCCTGGAGCGGATCGGCAACACCGAGATCTGGGAGCTGCGCCGCAGCCTGCGCGCCCAGCTGGTCGACGAGGCCCGCCGCCGGCTGCGCACCTCCTGGCGCCAGCGCGGCGCCGGCGAGGCCGAGCTCGGCTGGGTCTCCTCGGTGCTCGACCCGGACGTCCTGACCATCGGCTTCGCCCGCCGGGTGCCCTCCTACAAGCGGCTCACCCTCATGCTGCGCGACCAGGCCAGGCTGCGCGCCCTGCTCCTGCACCCGACCCGCCCGGTGCAGATCGTCGTCGCCGGCAAGGCCCACCCGGCCGACGACGGCGGCAAGCGGCTGATCCAGCAGATGGTCGCCTTCGCCGACGACCCGGCCGTCCGGCACCGGATCGTCTTCCTGCCGGACTACGACATGGCGATGGCCCAGCACCTCTACCCGGGCTGCGACGTCTGGCTGAACAACCCGCTGCGCCCGCTGGAGGCCTGCGGCACCTCCGGGATGAAGGCCGCGCTCAACGGCTGCCTCAACCTGTCCGTCCTGGACGGCTGGTGGGACGAGTGGTACGACGGCCAGAACGGCTGGGCGATCCCCACGGCCGACGACGCCGGCGGCGTGCTCGACCCGGACAGCAGCGAGGCCGAGCGGCGCGACGACATCGAGGCGGCGGCGCTCTACGACCTGATCGAGGAGCAGGTCGCCGCCCGGTTCTACGACCGCGGGGCGGACGGGCTGCCGCACCGCTGGATCGCGATGGTCCGGCACACCCTGGTCACCCTCGGCCCCAAGGTGCTGGCCGGCCGGATGGTCCGCGAGTACGTCGAGCGGCTGTACGCCCCGGCGGCGCTCGCCCAGCGCGAGCTGGCGGCCGGGTCGGGCGCGGGCGCCCGGGAGCTGGCGGCCTGGAAGGCGAAGGTCCGCGAGGCCTGGCCGGCCGTCCGGGTCGAGCACGTCGAGGCGGACTGCCCGGCCGAGGCGCAGGAGCTCGGCAGCTCGCTCGCGCTGCGGGTGCAGGTCGCGCTCGGCCCGCTGGAGCCGGGCGACGTCGAGGTGCAGGTGGTGTCCGGCCGGGTGGACGAGACGGACGGCATCTCGGACGCCGGCCTGCTCGCGCTCAAGCCGGTCGGCGGCCCGGACCTGGACGGGCGGACGCGGTACGAGGGCTCGCTGGAGCTCGTCCGGACCGGCCCGTTCGGCTACACCGTCCGGGTGCTGCCGTCCCACCCGCGGCTGGCCTCCCCGGCAGAGCCGGGGCTGGTCGCCCTGCCCGCCGAGTCGGCCGGGATGGACGCCGGCATGTTGCGCTGAGCCGGAGGGGCCGGGACGGCCTGGGGTGTCAGACCAGGCTGTCCCGCCAGGCCCGGTGCAGTTCGGCGAAGCGGCCGGTGCCGGCGATCAGCTCCGGCGGGGTGCCGTCCTCGACGATCCGGCCCTGGTCCATCACCAGGACGCGGTCGGCGATCTCCACGGTGGAGAGCCGGTGCGCGATGATCACGGCCGTCCGGCCGGCCAGCACCGTGCGCATCGCCCGCTGGACGGCCTGCTCGCCGGGGACGTCCAGCGAGCTGGTCGCCTCGTCCAGGATCAGCACCGCCGGGTCCGCCAGCAGGGCGCGGGCGAAGGCGACCAGCTGGCGCTGCCCGGCGGAGATCCGGCCGCCGCGCTTGCGCACGTCGGTGTCGAAGCCGTCCGGGAGCGCCGCGACGAACTCGTACGCGCCGATGTCCCGGGCGGCCTGCTCGACCTCCGCGCGGCCGGCGCCGGGGCGGCCGATCGCGATGTTCTCGGCGACGGTGCCGGAGAACAGGAAGGACTCCTGGGTCACCATGACCACCCCGCGCCGCAGTTCGGGGGTGGTGAGGTCGCGCAGGTCGACGCCGTCCAGCCTGATCCGGCCCTCGGTCGGGTCGTAGAAGCGGGCCAGCAGCTTGGCGACCGTCGACTTGCCCGCGCCGGTCGCGCCGACCACGGCCACCGTCTGTCCGGCCGGGATCACCAGGTCGAAGGGCGCCAGCACCTCCTTGCCCGTGCGGTAGGCGAAGCGCGTCCCCTCGAAGGCGACCTCGCGGCCCTTGCCGGCCGCCTGCGGCAGTCCGGCGGGCTCGGCCGGCTCGGCGACGGTCGGCTCGTGGGCGAGCAGGCCGGCGATCTTCTCCAGCGCGGCGGCGGCCGACTGGTAGCTGTTCAGGAACATCGCGAGCTGGTCGATCGGGTCGAACAGCCGGCGCAGGTAGAGCAGGAAGGCGGTGAGGACGCCGAGTTCCAGCGTGTCGCCGACGACCATGTACCCGCCGAGCAGCACGACCCCGGTGGTCCAGACGTTGGCGGTGGTGCGGGAGAGGCCGACGTACCGGGCGAGCTCCAGGAAGCCGTCCGCGTTCGAGGTGGCCGCCTGCCCGTTGACCACGGCGAACGCGGCGTCGTTGGCCTTCTCGCGGCGGAAGGCCTGCACCGGGCGGATGCCGTTCATGGTCTCGGTGAAGCGGACGATCATCGAGGCCGCGGAGGTCCGCGAGCGGCGGTAGACCCGGCGCGAGCGGGTGCGGAAGGAGCGGGCGATCAGGCCCAGCGGCACCAGCGCGGCGAGCGAGGCCAGCCCGAGCCGCCAGTCCAGCACGATGAGCAGCACCGAGATGTAGCAGACCGACAGGAAGACGGTCAGCAGCTCCTGGAGGCCCTCGGAGAGCAGCTCGCGCAGCGCGTCGACGTCGCTGGTGGCGCGGGAGATGATCCGGCCCGAGGTGTAGCGCTCGTGGAAGTCCAGGCTGAGCCGCTGGGCGTGCCGGAAGATCCGGCCGCGCAGGTCCAGCAGGATGTCCTGGTTGACCCGGGCGCTGATCTTGATGAACACCCACTGCAGCAGCGGGCTGAGCAGCGCGAAGCACAGGTAGGCGGCGATCACCGCGATCAGCGGCCCGGCGTCGTGCTCGCGCAGCGCCGGGATACCGCGGTCCATCGCGACCGCGACCAGCAGCGGGCCGGACTGCAGGGCGGCCTGCTGGACGAGGATCACCAGCATCGCGACGGTGATCCGGGCCCGGTGCGGGCCGAGCAGCGCGCGCAGCAGCGCCCGGGGCGCGCCGGGCGGGACGGGGATGTCCTCCTCGTCGCCCGGGGGAGGGGGCAGCTCCTCCTCGGGTCCGGCGCGGCCGGCGGGGTCGGCCGGTTCGACGGCGGGTTCGGCGGTGGTGGTCACCGGGAGGTGCTCCCCTCGGGGATCAGGGCGGCCTCGCCCGTCATCAGTTCGCGGTAGCGCGTGGAGGTGCGCAGGAGTTCCTGGTGGGTGCCGACGGCCTCGATCCGGCCGTCCGCGAGCACCGCGACCCGGTCGGCGAGCAGGACGGTGCTGGGGCGGTGGGCGACCACCAGGGCGGTGGTGCCGGCGAGGACCTCGCGCAGGGCGCGTTCGACCAGGGCCTCGGTGTGGACGTCGAGCGCGGACAGCGGGTCGTCGAGGACGAGGAAGGCCGGGTCGCCGACCACCGCGCGGGCCAGGGCGAGGCGCTGGCGCTGGCCGCCGGAGAGGCTGAGGCCCTGTTCGCCGACCTCGGTGTCCGCCCCGGCGGGGAGCTTGTCGACGAAGCCGGCCTGGGCGGTGGCGAGCGCGGAGCGCAGCCGCTCGTCGTCCGCGCCGGGGGCGCCCATCAGGACGTTCTCCCGGACGGTCGCCGAGAACAGGGTGGGCTCCTCGAAGGCCACCGCGACGAGCTCGCGCAGCCGTTCCCTGGGCAGGTCGCGGATGTCGCGGCCGTCCAGGGTGATCGTGCCGCCGGTGGCCTCGTACAGGCGGGGGAGGAGGGCGGTGAGGGTGGTCTTGCCGCTGCCGGTGGCGCCGACCAGGGCCATCGTCTCGCCGCTGCGGACGTGCAGGTCGACGCCCCGGAGCAGGTCGGGGGTGCCGTCGGGGGCGTCGGGGTAGCGGAAGCGGACGCCGGTGAGGCGGATGCCGTCGGGGGCGCCCAGCGCGGTGGCGGTGCCCGGGTCGGCCTCCTCCGGTTCGTCGAGGACCTCGAAGAAGCGGTCGGTGGCGGTGGCGGCCTCGTTGGCGTAGGCGAGCAGCCAGCCGAGGGACTCGACCGGCCAGCGCAGGGCGAGCGCGGTGGAGAGGAAGGCGACCAGGGTGCCGGCGCTGAGCTCGTCGTGCGCGACCAGGTAGGCGCCGACGGCGAGGGCGCAGCCGAGGGCGAGCTCGGGCAGGCCGACGATCACCGCCCACAGGTTGGCCAGCAGGTGGGCCTTGCGCAGCTCGGTGCGGCGCAGCTGCCGGGACTGGGCGCGGAAGCGCTCGTGCATCGAGCGGTGGCGGCCGAAGGCCTTGAGGATGCGGATGCCGAGGACGGACTCCTCGACAACGGTGGCGAGGTCGCCGTTCTGGTCCTGGGCGAGCCGGGAGGCGCCGGAGTAGCCGGACTCGAAACGCCGGGTGAGCACGAACAGCGGTCCGGCGGGCAGCACGACGATCAGGGCGAGCCGCCAGTCCTGGGTGAACATCACCACCGTGCCGGCCAGGAACATCACCGAGTTGACGATGAGGAAGACCAGCGGGAAGGCCAGGAACAGCCGCATGGTGTACATGTCGGCGGTGGCGCGGGAGAGCAGCTGGCCGGATCCCCACCGTTCGTGGAAGGAGACCGGCAGGCGCTGGAGCTTGGCGAAGAGCTCGCCGCGCATGGCCGTCTCCAGCCCGGCCAGCGGGCGGGCCAGGACCACCCGGCGGGTGTAGAACAGGCCGGCCTCGACCAGGCCGAGGAGCAGCAGCAGGCCGACCGGCGGCCACAGCCCGGCGAGGTCGTGCCGGGCGAGCGGCCCGTCCACGATCCGGCCGAGCACGATCGGCACGCCGAGGACGCTCAGCATGGCGAGCACGGCGGCCGTCACGGAGGTGGCGAGCTGTCGGCGGACGGCCCGGGCGTAGGGCCACAGGCGCAGCAGGGAGCGGACCGTGGAGCGGTGGGCGGCCCCGGGGGCGTCGGGTTGTCGGTTCTCGGCCATCGTCGTGAGGGTAGGCAGAGCCCCCGTCATTTCTCACCAGGTTTTTCGCCCCTGTCAGGGCGGTGCGGCGAGAACCGGCCACCCGTACGGGCGGGGCGGGAGCGTTCGACGGGGCGCGCGTGTCGGTTCGTGCAGGGAGGAGTGCGTCGAGCGCCTCTTGCGAGCCCCTGCCGATCGGCCGATTACATCTCCTGACGGATGGTCACTGTTGCGCGAGTGGTAGGAGATACGTCATGACGGTCGAGACCGAGCCGGGCCCCGCCGGGGGCGCCGCGGTGGTGCAGGTACGGACGCAGCTCAGCCTCAGCACGGTGGCGGCGCGGAACCTGGCCACGACGACCAAGTCCGAGCCGCAGATGCAGGAGATCACCTCCCGGTGGCTGCTGCGGATGCTGCCCTGGGTGCCGGTCCAGGCGGGCACCTACCGGGTCAACCGCCGCCTGAGCTACGCGACCGGGCGCGGCCGGGTGAGCTTCGTCAAGACCGGTTCCACGGTGAGCGTGATCGCCCCGTCGCTGCGCGAGGTGCCGGCGCTGCGCGGTTTCGAGGACGACGCGGTGCTGGAGGAGCTGGCCGGCCGGTTCGTGCAGCGGGACTTCGCCCCGGGGGACGTCCTGGTGCAGGAGGGCTCGCCGATCGAGGAGGTGTTCCTGGTCGCGCACGGCAAGGTCGACCGGATCGGCACCGGCAAGTACGGCGAGCAGACGGTGGTCGGCACCCTCGCGGACGGCGACCACATCGGCGACGAGGCCCTCACCCAGGCGGACGGCAACTGGCCGTACACCGTGAAGGCGGCGACGTCCGGCGTCGCGATGGCGCTGTCGTGGCCGGTGTTCCAGGAGCTCGTCGACCGCTCGGACGCGCTGCGCGAGCAACTGCTGGGCTTCGCCGCCGATGCCGCGCAGGCCCAGAACGTGCACGGCGAGGCGAACATCGACCTGTCGGCCGGCCACGAGGGCGAGTTCGAGCTGCCCGGCGCCTTCGTGGACTACGAACTGCGGCCGCGCGAGTACGAGTTGAGCGTCGCGCAGACCGTCCTCAAGGTGCACACCAGGGTCGCCGACCTCTACAACAAGCCGATGAACCAGACCGAGCAGCAGGTGCGGCTGACGGTCGAGGCGCTGCGCGAGCGGCAGGAGCACGAGCTCATCAACAACTCGGAGTTCGGGCTGCTCAACAACGCCGACTTCGACCAGCGCATCCAGACCCACTCCGGCCCGCCCACCCCGGACGACCTGGACGAGCTGCTCGCCATGCGCCGCGACACCGACTACCTGTTCGCGCCCTCGCGGGCGATCGCGGCGTTCCAGCGGGAGTGCAACAAGCGCGGGATCCACCCGGGCACCGTCGACATCATGGGCAAGCACCGGCCGACCTGGCGCGGGGTGCCGATGTTCCCGTGCGACAAGATCCCGGTGGCCGACACCGGCACCACGTCCTTCCTCGCGATGCGCGTGGGCGAGGACAACCAGGGCGTCATCGGCCTGAACCAGATCGGCATCCCGGACGAGGTCGAGCCCGGGCTGAACGTCCGGTTCATGGGCATCGACGAGAAGGCGATCGCGTCCTACCTGGTCAGCGCCTACTACTCGGCGGCGGTGCTGGTGCCGGACGCGATCGGCGTCCTGGAGAACGTCGAGGTGGGCCACGCGCGCGGCTGACGCGTCGACTCGGCCCAGGACGGTCACTGCGGGATTGGTCACTCCGGGGCGGGCGCGCGCAGCAGTTGGAGCGAGCGCCCGCCCAGCACGACGGCCCCCCGCGGGTACGGTTCGCCGGTGCCCGGGGCCGCCGTGTCGACGACCGCCTCGTACGCGGCCTCCGGCGCGGCCCAGGGCTCGCCGGGGAGGGTGAAGACGACCGGTTCGCGGCCGGCGTTGAGGAGCAGCAGGAAGCTGTCGTCGCGCAACGGCCGCCCGGCGCCGTCCCGTTCGGACATCGCGGCGCCGGACAGCAGCATGCCGAGGCAGGCCGTGGGGGCGAACCAGTCGGCCTCGGTCATCTCCTTGCCGAGCGGCGTGAACCAGGCGAGGTCCGGCAGGCCGCCCGGGGCGGCGGCGCGGCCGGAGAAGAACGCCCGCTGCCGCAGCACCGGGTGGGCGCGGCGCAGCCGCACCAGGCGGGCGGTCAGGTCGGACAGCTCCCGCCACTGGGGCTCGCGCAGCAGGGACCAGTCCAGCCAGCTGGTCTCGTTGTCCTGGCAGTAGGCGTTGTTGTTGCCGCCCTGGGTGCGGCCGAACTCGTCCCCGGCGGTGAGCATCGGGACGCCGGTGGAGAGGAGCAGCGTGGCGAGCAGGTTGCGCAGCTGGCGCAGCCGCAGGGCGGTGACCTCCGGGTCGGCGGTCTCGCCCTCGGCGCCGTGGTTCCAGGAGCGGTTGTCGTCGGTGCCGTCCCGGTTGGCCTCGCCGTTGGCCTCGTTGTGCTTGCGGTCGTAGCTGACGAGGTCGCGCAGGGTGAAGCCGTCGTGCGCGGTCACGAAGTTGACGGAGGCGTACGGGCGCCGGCCGCCGCGCTGGTAGAGGTCGGAGGAGCCGGAGAGCCGGTAGCCGAGCTCGCGGACGTCGGGGCGGGCGCCGCGCCAGAAGTCCCGGACGGTGTCGCGGTACTTGTCGTTCCACTCGGCCCACAGCGGGGGGAAGCCGCCGACCTGGTAGCCGCCCGGGCCGACGTCCCACGGCTCGGCGATCAGCTTGACCCGGCTGAGGAGGGGGTCCTGGGAGACGGCGGCGAGGAACGGGTGGTCCATGTCGACGCCGTCGCCGGTGCCGCCGCGGGCGAGGGCGGCGGCGAGGTCGAAGCGGAAGCCGTCCACGCCCATCTCGGTGACCCAGTACCGCAGCGAGTCGGTGATCAGCCGGATCACCTGCGGGCGCCGGGTGTCCAGGGTGTTGCCGCAGCCGGTGTAGTCGGCGTAGCCGCGCGGGCGGTGCGGGGCGAGGCGGTAGTAGGCGGCGTTGTCGATGCCGCGCAGCGAGAGCGTGGGCCCGAGTTCGGCGCCCTCGGCGGTGTGGTTGTACACGACGTCGAGGATCACCTCGATCCCGGCGGCGTGCAGGGCGCGGACCATCCGCTTGAACTCGCCGACCTGGCCGCCGAGCGAGCCGGAGGCGGAGTAGCCGGCGTGCGGGGCGAAGTAGCCGACGGTGTTGTAGCCCCAGTAGTTGACGAGGCCGCGGGCCTGGAGGTGGTCCTCGCTCGCGTGCTGGTGGACCGGCAGCAGCTCGACGGCGGTGACGCCGAGGCGGGTCAGGTGGGCGACGGCGGCGGGGTGGGCCAGGCCCGCGTAGGTGCCGCGCAGGTGCGGCGGGACGTCGGGGTGGCGCATGGTGAAGCCGCGGACGTGCAGTTCGTAGAGGACGGTCTCGGCCCACGGGGTCTTCGGGCGGCGGTCGTCGGACCAGTCGTCGTCATCGTGGACGACGACGGATCTGGGTACGAAGCGGGCGGAGTCGCGGTTGTCCCGGACGGTGTCGGCGACGTCCGCCTCGGGCCAGTTGCGGACGGCGCCGCTGGCCGCGTCGTGGGAGGTGTAACAGCCGTCGACGGCGCGGGCGTACGGGTCGAGCAGCAGCTTGGCCGGGTTCCAGCGGGCGCCGGTCCACGGGTCCCACCGGCCGTGCACGCGGAAGCCGTAGCGGGTGCCGGGGCGGACGCCGGGCAGGAAGCCGTGCCAGATCCGGAAGTCCTGCTCGGTGAGGCGGTGCCGGCTCTCCCGGCCGGCCTCGTCGAACAGGCACAGGTCGACGGCCTCGGCGCCGGCCGCCCATAGCGCGAAGTTGGTGCCGGGGCCGCCGAGGCGGTCGGTGCGGAAGCGGGCGCCGAGCGGCTGCCAGTCGCCGGGCCACGGTGGCTCGGCGGTCCGCCCGCCGCGCGTCCGCACACCGGCTTCCAGCTCCTGCCCTGACGCCATGGCCGTGCCCTCCCTGGCCGGGGTGTCCCGGACCCCGTGCACTTCCTCTTTCCCGGTTTGCACTGATCGGAAGCGGCTGAACGGGGGCTTACCGGCGGATGGACTCCCGCCCCCCACCCACCCCCTCGCCCCCGCTCCCGCCCCGGCAGCCCCCTTCACCCTTCTGTGCGGCGCTCGCCGGCCCGGGCCCACGTGCGTCCGCTGTCGGCCGGCCGTCGGCCTCCGGCGCCGGCATCCGCCCCTTCGCCTCCCGCCGTGTCCGGCCCCGACCTCCCTTCGTTGTCCCGGATATCGGAACGACACGGCGGGAGGCCCCCGGAATGCGGCGCCGAGGACGGGTTTGGGCGCGGCGGGCGGCGGTGGCGGCCTGGTGCCTCGCCGTGCTCACGGGCTGCGGCAGCGGCGGCTCCCCGGCCGCGCCCGCCAATGACGCGGCCTCGCCCGGCGCGCACACCCCGCCCCCGCCGCGGTCCCGCGCGGTGCTCGCGGTGCTGCCCGCCGACGGCGCCCAGGACGTGCCGCCGGACGGCCCGGTGCGGGTGACGGTGTCGCAGGGCAGGCTGGTCTCCGTCCGGCTCGCCGACGCCTCGGGCGCCGAGGTGCCCGGCACCGTCGCCCCGGACGGCACCGCGTGGACGCCCGGCGCTCCGCTGGGGCTCGGTACCGCGTACACCCTGGACGCCGTCGCGCAGGACGACCGGGGCCAGACGGCGGCCCAGCACACGGCGTTCTCGACCGTCGCCCGCGCGCACACCTTCGTCGCCTTCTTCACCCCCGAGGACGGCTCCACGGTGGGCGTCGGGATGCCGGTCTCGCTGCGCTTCAGCCGGCCGATCGCCGACCGGGCGGCGGTGGAGCGGGCCGTCCGGGTGAGCGCGGACCCGCCCGTCCCGGTGGCCGCGCACTGGTTCGGCAACCAGCGGCTGGACTTCCGTCCGCAGCAGTACTGGACGGCCGGCACGAAGGTCGCGGTGGCGCTGCGGCTGAAGGACGTGCAGGGAGCGCCAGGGGAGTTCGGCACCCAGAGCAAGGACCTGCGATTCACGGTCGGCCGGGCCCAGGTGTCCACGGTGGACCTCGACACGCACACCCTGACCGTGCGGGCCGGGCCGGGCGGCCGGGTGATCCGGGTGCTGAAGGTGTCCGGCGGCAGCCCCGACCACTCCACCTACCGGGGGGTGCTGGTGGTGTCGGAGAAGTACAGGGAGACCCGGATGAACTCGCAGACCGTCGGCATGGGCGACGAGTACGACATCAAGGACGTCCCGCACGCGATGCGGCTGACCGCCTCCGGCACCTTCATCCACGGCAACTACTGGGCGGATCCCGGGGTGTTCGGCACCGCGAACACCAGTCACGGCTGCATCGGCCTCGCCGACACCAAGGGCGGGACGGGCAAGGACACCCCGGCGGGCTGGCTGTTCGAGCACACCGTGCCCGGGGACGTGCTGGAGGTGAAGGCCTCCGCCGGGGACTTCGTGCCGCCGCAGAACGGGCTGGGCGACTGGAACGTGCCGTGGGCGCAGTGGGTGGCCGGCAGCGCGCTGCCCCTGCCCGCCGGCCCGGCCCGGTAGGGCGGGAGGCTTCACCCGAGCGTCATCCCCGGTCCACCCACCTCCCCTCCGCGTTCACCCGGACGGCCCAGCTATCCTGCTCCGGCGCGTCGGCCCCGGCGCGAAAGATCGGCGCCCGGTGCAACTCACGGGGGCACTCGCCGCGTCAAGAGAGTGAATACCGGGAGGGGAGAAACCGTGAAGACGGGTACGACGGCCGGTGCCGGGATACGGACCGCGGGCCGCTACGGGCGCAGGGGAGCGCTGGCGCTGGCCATGGGCGGGGTGCTGCTGCTCACCGCGGCCTGCAACGACGACAACGGGGGCGGCAACAAGGCATCGGGCGACAGCACGTCGGCGGCTGCGGCCGACGGTTCTGCGGCCTCCGCGGCCCCCGCGCCCTCACAGGCCGCCCCGAAGGCCTCGGCCGCGGTGCTCGCCGTCGAGCCGAAGGACGGCGCCCAGGACGTCGCGCCGAGCAACGCGCTGCAGGTGGGGGTCTCCAACGGCAAGCTCACGTCGGTCGAGGTGACCGACAAGAACGGCAAGCCGGTCGACGGTGCGATCACGCCGGACGGCACCGGCTGGAAGCCCGCGGCGGCGCTCGCCGTCGGCATGGCGTACAAGGTGAACGCGCAGGCCAAGGACGCCGAGGGCCTGGTGGCCGCGTCCACCACGACGTTCACGACGCTGACGCCGGAGAAGAAGGTCTCCACCAACGACAACATCAGCGACGGCGCCACGTACGGCGTCGGCATGATCGTCTCGGTGAACTTCACGAAGGACGTCAAGAACAAGGACGCGGTCCTCAAGGGCATCACCTTCGAGAACAGCAACGGCACCGAGGTCAAGGGCCACTGGTTCGGCGACCGCCGGGTGGACTTCCGGCCGGCCGAGTACTGGAAGGCGGGCACCAAGGTCACCGTCAAGTACCGGCTGAAGAACGTCGAGGTGTCCCCGGGCGTCTACGGCGACGTGGACAAGGACGAGCCGTTCACGATCGGCCGCTCGATGGTCTCCACCGCGGACGCCAAGGCGCACCAGATGACCGTCGTGCGGGACGGCAAGAGCACCACCGTGCCGGTCACGTTGGGCGCGGACGCGACGCCGTCCTGGGGCGGCACCATGGTGATCATGTCCAAGGAGAAGGTCACCCGGATGAACTCGCAGACCGTCGGCCTCGGCGGCGAGTACGACATCCAGGACGTCCCGCACGCGATGCGGCTGACCACCTCCGGCACGTTCGTGCACGGCAACTACTGGGCCGACCCGGCGCCGTTCGGGAAGTCCAACGCCAGCCACGGCTGCATCTCGATGGCCGACGCGAAGGGCGGCAGCGACTCCTCGACGGCCGGCAAGTTCTTCAACGACTCGATGGTCGGCGACGTCGTCAAGATCGTGAACTCGAAGGAGAAGACCGTCTCGCCGTCGAACGGGCTGGGCGGCTGGAACGTGGCCTGGGCGAACTGGTAGGACTTACCCGGCGGTGGGCCCGGGCAGTCCGGTCCGTCACCGCTTTCACGTCGAGCGGCCCGATCCTCACCCGTTGGGGTCGGGCCGCCCGCGTTTTCCGAGCGCGAAGCCCCTCGAATGGCGCAACCTTTCCGGTGGCCAGCGCGTGTATTGGTCGGGCCCGGTGGGTTCGAACGGGGTGTTGAGGGAGGGATCGGCGTGAAGTCGATACGCAGGGTGATGGCCGTCGGTCTGGTCGGCGGGATGATGGTGCTGACGGCGGCGTGCAACAACGACAACGGCGGTGGCGGCGGGAGTGCGGCCAAGGCCGACCTCGGGGGCGCCGCGGCCTCGGCCACGCCCTCGGCGGCGGCCACCAGCGCGGCGCCGAAGGTGTCGCAGGCCGTCGTGTCCATAGAGCCGAAGACCGGCTCGGTGGACGTCGCGCCGGGCGCCCTGAAGGTCGGGGCGACGGGCGGCAAGCTCACCACCGTCAAGGTGAGCGACAAGAACGGCAAGGAGATACCCGGCACGATCGCCGCCGACGGCGCCAGCTGGACGCCGTCCGCCGGGCTCGCGGTCGGCACCGCCTACCAGGTGAGCGCGATGGCCGCGGACGCCAACGGCGTGGTCGCGCAGGCCGACAGCAGCTTCACCACGCTGACCCCGACCGCGCTGGCCAAGGCCGCCGACAACGTCGACGACAACGCCACCTACGGCGTCGGCATGATCGTCTCGGTGAACTTCAGCAAGGACGTCAAGAACAAGGACGCGGTCCTCAAGGGCATCACCTTCGAGACCGACAACGGCACGGCCGTGAAGGGCCACTGGTTCGGCGACCGCCGGCTGGACTTCCGCCCCGCCGAGTACTGGAAGTCCGGCACCAAGGTGACCGTCCACTACCGCCTGGGCAGCGTCGAGATCGCCCCCGGCGTCTACGGCAGCGACCGCGACGAGCCCTTCACGATCGGGCGCTCGCAGGTGTCCACCGTCGACGCCAAGACGCACCGGATGACGGTCGTGCGGGACGGGCAGACCTCCGACATCGACATCACCTCCGGCTCGGACGAGCACCCGACCTGGAACGGCACCATGGTCATCGAGTCCAAGGAGGGCGTGGTGCGGATGCAGTCCAGCACCCTGCCCGGCATGACCGGCTCGCCGTACGACCTCCAGGTGCCGCACTCGATGCGGCTCACCGACTCCGGCACGTACATCCACGGCAACTACTGGTCGGACGCCTTCGGCGAGGACAACGTCAGCCACGGCTGCGTCGGCCTCAAGGACGTCAAGGGCGGCGGCGACTCCACCTCGATGGGCAAGTTCTACGACGGCTCGATCGTCGGCGACGTCGTGATCGTGAAGAACTCCAGCAAGAGCGAGACGCTCGACCCGTCGAACGGTCTGAGCGGCTGGAGCCTGCCCTGGGCGACCTGGTAGTCACCGGGCTCCCCACGCGGTTCCCGGCGGCCCGGGACCGGCTCGCGCCGGTCCCGGGCCGCCCTGTTCATGTCGTTTCGTCGCCCCTCTCTTGCACGGGGCATATGCCGACTCGGTCGTGATCGTTTGCTCATTGTCCGTACGCGGCTGCTTGCGTTCCGCAATGATGGGTCGCATGGCGGGTTGGGGCGAAACAGATCAGTCATCAGTTCCCGGAGCCGGATTGGTCGCGGAGGCGTCCTGGATCGACGTCCCGGGCGCGCTGTCGGCGCTGGAGCGGCTCAGCTCCGAGGAACTGGAGGAGATGTACTTCGGCAGGCTGTGCGACCAGTCCGCACCGGGCGAGGTGCGGCTGCCGTCCCGGGCGGAGTCCGCTCCGGTGGCCCGCCGGCTGGTGCTGTCCGTCCTGGAGTCCTGGGACCTCCACCAGCACCTGGAGGCGGGGGAGTTACTCACCAGCGAGCTCGTCTCCAACGCCGTGCGGCACGCCGCCGGCCGCACGATCGGGCTCCAGGTGATCCGCAAGCCGGGCTGGCTGCGGGTCGAAGTCCGGGACTCCTCAAGGTCGTTGCCCTGCGTGATCCTCGCCGAGCCGCTGCCCGTCACCGAGCGGGGGCGCGGCCTGAAGGTGGTCGACGACCTCGCCGACCGGTGGGGGGCGGACCTGCTGCCGCGGGGCAAGGGCGTCTGGTTCGAGCTGAAGATCCGCGAGCGCCACTGAGGCCGTCCGGATCCGGATACACGCAGGGCCCCCGAGATCGCCGTGGTCCGGCGGGTGGGGGCCCGTGCAAGTCATCGCGCCGGCCAAGGGGGTGCGTGCCGCGCGATGGGCGTCGACTGCGCCAGGTCGGGCCAGTCGAAGTTCGATATGTCGACTATCGCACGGATCTCAGCATGTGGGCAAACCGGATGGCATGGATTGAAAGGTTTGTAACCCAGTTCACCTTTGGAATTTGCATAGGTTAACGCCGGGACCTGTGAATATTCATGATCGCGCGGCTTGGGTGACTGCGCGGATGCGGTCCGCATGTGCACGGACGGCCCCGGCGGAGAGCCTGCTCGACGGCGGTGGGGTGGCTTGGCGGGTGCCGCTCCGGCAGGCTCGGCACAGGCCGCCGAGGAGGGCCAGGGGGCGGCAGGGCGTGCGGCAGTCGGTGCACTCCAGGATGCGGGTGGCGGGTGCGGCCGGGGCCGTACGCTCCGGGGGCATCTTGTCGAGCAGGCGGCGGCGGGTGAAGGCCGCGGGGGAGTGGACGCCCTCCGGCGGGAGTCCTGCGGTGAGCGCCGCCGTGAAGAGGGCGGGCGGAGTCCCGCGCGCGAGCCACTCGGCGGCGAGCGGTTCGAGGGCCGCGCAGTCGGCGGCGGAGAGCGCGAGCCGGGGATCGGCCAGGCCGAGGTCAGCGAGGGCGGCGTAAGCGGGGGAGCGGGGTCGCCCCTTGGGGCGAACGGTCGCGGATTTCGTTGACGCCGCCGGAGGGTCGTCGGCGCCCTCGGTGCTGCCGCTTTCGCCGGTTGCGATGAACTTGGCCCACCAGGCGTCGCTCCGGGGCGTACGGGAGAAGTAGGTCCGGAACACCCACCGGGTGCGGTCGCCGCCCACGCGCTCGCGGAAGCGGCGGAGGTGGCCGGCGGCGGAGAGGTTCCTGAGCGCCGTGCCGACGGCCATCTGCCCGTAGTGGGGCTGGTAGGCGGCGAGGGTCTTGACGTCCATCGCGGCGCCGTCGGGGAGGCGGTCGATGAGGCTGGCGAGGTAGGCCTCGCGGGCTGGGAGGTGGGCGAAGTCGGAGGGGGAGTTGGGAAGTTGGCCCGGAGCGGTCTTCTTTCCGTACCCGGGAGAGGCCAGGGGAGTAAAGTCGTGGGCAGCCACAGGATCGTCCCTCGATCGTGGTGGTCAGACCCCCGCTCGGTGTTGGCGCACCGGCCGGGGGTTGATTCGTTTCGGTAGTCCGCACGCTACACGGAGGAACGCGGT
Organism: Kitasatospora sp. NPDC093558; assembly: GCF_040683475.1. NCBI lineage: Bacteria > Bacillati > Actinomycetota > Actinomycetes > Kitasatosporales > Streptomycetaceae > Kitasatospora > Kitasatospora sp. NPDC093558. The sequence goes on from NZ_JBFBDY010000049.1 coordinate 23,599, forward strand.
GTCGTGCAATGGTGACGATTAGTCATATCTGCTGCGTGCGCGGGCGGTTGGAAGGTGGTTTCCCACCCGTTCCACTAGAAGGTCACTCGACCCCGGATACTTGAGCTTCGGCCGCGAAGACGACGAACGCGGCCCATGCGTCAGGGGAGAAGGCGAGCGCCGGCCCGGCCTTGTCCTTGGAGTCCCGGACGAGGACGGCGGCGGGGACGGCGGCTACCTCAACGCACTCGCCGCCGTCAGTGGTGCTGTAGCTGGACTTGAACCACTTCATAGCCCCTCCGCCGCTCTTCTCAGGAAGCTTTTCGACTCCTCAACACTGAGAGCCTGCATGCGGATCATGCCATGGCGCTGCGCCAGGAGGTTCACGCGCTCGGGGTCCGAGTAGAGGACCCCGGTGTTCTGCCCTTCGACGTAGGCGAGCTGCTCGTGGTCCGGGGTTTCGAGCAAGATCATGGGGCCGTTAAGGGCGGCATATGCCACCCGGTCGAGAGGCAGCACCTGGATCGACACATTGCGCAACTGGCCGACTTCCAGCAGGTGGTTGAGCTGCCGCTTCATGAGTCCCGGGCCTCCGATCGCCGCCATAAGTGCGGCTTCGTGGATCACGAAGCCATGGAGAACGGTCGGCTTGTTCCGCAGTCGTTCTTGCCTCTGCATTCGGCCGGAGACTCGTGCCACGACCGTTTCGTCGTCCAGTGGTGGATACGAGTTGCTGATCGTCTCGCGGGCGTATTCCTCGGTCTGCAGGAGGCCTGGGATGAGCAGAGTCGAGTAGGCGTGGAAGGCGATCGCCTCGCTCTCCGCCTGCGTGTAGCCCCGCGAGTATGAAGAGAACTTCTCCGGCTTGAGGTAGTCCAATGCGCCGAGGAGCATCCCCCGTGCATTGCACAACTCATCCGCAACGGACAGCAGTTTGAGCGAGGGCTTCCTCCTCCCCGCCTCCATCGACCGCACGCTCTCGATGTCGTAGTTCGCCGCGGTGCTCAACTGCTCCCTTGTCACACCCGCCTGTTCACGCCACCGCCGGACCTGGTCGCCGCAGTACTTCCACGCCATCGGGTTCTGCTTCGGCGTGCTCATCGGCCGCGGCCCCTCCCTGCCCTGGTCACTGGGCGGTTCAACCCCTCGCTGTACCAGCGGTGTAACTACCGAGGCTATGCCCGTCTGCCGACCCTTGAAGTGCGAAATGGCCGAACTCGACTCCGGTGAGTGACGCCTCCCCCTGCCGCGGCTCAAGGAATCCGATGATCACTCAGCCTGCCCCCACCATCGCGTGGACGTTCCCCCGCCACCCCCGAACCCCGGGCCGCGCCCGGGTCCAACTCCTCAGGCAGGCCTTCGAGTGGCGGATCCCCGACGAATCCACCGAGATCGCGATGCTCGTCCTCAACGAGCTCGTCACCAACGCCTGTCACCACGCCCGCGGCCCGCGCGACCGCCTGATCGGCGTCCGCCTCCTGCTCCCGGCCCTCAACCTCCTCCGGGCCGAGGTCTCCGACGCGAGCCCCGACCTCCCCGTCCGCCGCCACCCCACCCTCAACGACGAATCCGGCCGCGGCCTCGAACTCGTCGCCGCGCTCGCCACCTCCTGGGGCGCCCACCCGCGCGGCGAGGGCTACATCGGCAAAACGGTGTGGTTCGAACTCACCCTCCCCTCGCCGGCCAACCCGCCCGTTGTGGACGGTGCCTTCGCGGCAGACGCGACCTCCACCCGCGCCGCCCTGCTCGACGGCGAGGTGCCCGACTGGCCGGCCGACTGAACGCGGTCCGAGGCCGGGCCCGCGCAGGAAGTCGGGCCCGCCGACTTCCTGCGCCGAGCTCCCGGCCGCCGAGCTCCCGGCCGAGGGCACTCTGGGCAAAATATGTAGGCCGGTCTACTCATTTGGCGCCGCAGGGGAGTTGCCGTGCCACCGGCCTCGACGTCCCGGTGCACGTGGACGGCGCCTCCGGCGGCATGGTGGCG
>NZ_JBFBDY010000050.1:0-25547 GCF_040683475.1 Kitasatospora sp. NPDC093558
GCCGCGGCGGCCGTGGTGGTGGTGGCGGTGGCCGGGGCCGTGGTGGGGGAGGCGGGGCCGGGGGCGCCCCCGCCGCTCTGGGCGGCGGAGGCGGTGGCCGGCACCGGGGTGGGAGCCGTGGTCATCTCAGGTCAGCCCGCGATCGCCTTGGCCCAGTTCTCGGTCACGACCTTCTTGGCCGCCGTGGTCTGGTCCTCGGTCGGGAAGGTGGTGAAGGGCTTCTCGACGGCCGGCAGCTTGGCGGCGGCGGCCGTGTCCAGGGTGCCGGCGGCCTTCATGGCGTCGAACAGGGCCGGGGTGGCGTAGCCGCCGAGGAAGCCGTTCTGGCCCTGGGCGCTGTAGAGGTACTCCTCCCACAGGCGGGCGGCGGCCGGGTGCGGCGCGTCCTTGTTGATCGCCTGGTTGTAGAAGTTGGCGTAGATGCCGTCGGACGGGATGCTGACCTGCCAGTCGATGCCCTTGTCCTTGAACTTCTCGGCGTAGCCGGCGTTCAGGTAGGACCAGTCGATGGTGATCGGGGTCTCGCCCTTCTCGATGGTCGCCGGGGTGACCTCGACCGGGTTGAAGTTGCCGGCCTGCTTCAGCTTGCCGAAGAAGTCGATGCCGGGCTGGATGTTGTCCAGCGAACCGCCGTTGGCCAGGGAGGCGGCCATGACGGCGCTGTACGCGGCGTTCGCCTTGGTCGGGTTGCCGTTGAGCGCGACCATGCCCTTGTACTCGGGCTTCAGCAGGTCGGCGAAGGTCTTCGGGCAGGCCGCGACCTTCTTGGCGTCGCACGCGATCGAGACGTAGCCGCCGTAGTCGTTGTAGCGCAGACCGTCGGCGTCCTTCATGGCGTCCGGGATCTTGGCGAAGTCGGTGACCTTGTACGCGGCGAACAGGCCCTGCTTGGCGCCGGAGGTGGCGAACGCGGCACCCAGGTCGACGACGTCGGGGGCGCGGTCCTGGCCCTTGCGGGAGGTGATCGCGTTGATCTCGTCCTGGCTGGAACCGTCGGGGTTCTCGTCCTCGATCTCGATGCCGTACTTCGCCTTGAAGTCGTCCATCAGCTTGCCGTAGTTCGCCCAGTCGCGCGGCAGCGTGATGGTGTGGAGCTTGCCCTCCTTCTTGGCGGCGGCGACCAGCGCGTCCATACCGCCGAAGTCGGCGACGGAGGTGGCGGTCTTGGCGCTCTTGCCGCCTGCGGCGTCGCCACCGGACTTCGCGGAGGAGGAGCCGGCGGAACCGCAGGCGGTGAGGGAGAGCGCGGCGGCGGTCAGGACGGCCGCGAAGGCGGCGGTGCGGGCGCGGTGCACGGACACGGGTCAGTCTCCTGAGAAGGGGGAACCGCAAGCGGGTGTCTTGATCGGGGGATCGAGCGAGCGGCGGAGTCCGGCGCTGTCCGAGGTGAGTTCGGAGCCGTCCGAGTTGACTAGCCAACTTCGCTGACGGAGGTAAGTACGCCGGAGTTCGGTGACGGGAAGGTGAACGGACGGCTCAGAGCCGGGGTCGGCTGCGGGAACGGTGGAATCCGGCCATCGGAGGGTGATCCGTCCGGTGCGATGCTCGAAAGGCGCAGCGGGATAAGGTCGGGCTGTCCGCGCCGGTACGGCTGCGCAGGACACAGCCCTGGAGGGTCAATTGAGTGACGTGGCAGTAGAGCCCGGGCGCCCCGCCGAGCGCGCTGCCGGCGCCCTGTACCGCAAGGTGGCCGCCGATCTGCGCGAGGCCATCACCACCGGTGCGTTCGGCGAGGCGGGCCGGCTGCCGGCCGAGGGTGCGCTGGCCGAGCAGTACGGGGTCTCCCGCGGGACGGTCCGCCAGGCGCTGGCGGTGCTCCGCTCCGACGGACTGGTCACCTCCCGGCGCGGCACCCGGCGCGTGGTGCTCGGCGGTGCGCGGGTGCAGAGCTTCTCCGAGCTCCTCAGCTTCACGCACTGGGCGTACTCGATGGGCGAGGAGCCCGGCGGCATCCTGGACTCGCTGGTGCGCCGCCCGGCGGACGCGGCCGAGCGCGAGCAACTGCGGCTGGAGCCGGGCGCCGAGGTGTACGTGACGGTCCGCCTGCGGACGCTGTCCGGCACGCCGGTGATGGTCGAGCGCACGATCTACCCGCCGCGCGTCGGCGAGATCGTGGCCGAGCTGCCGCCGGACGTCGTCTCGCACACCGAGGTGCTGCGCGAGCACGGCATCCTGTTCTGCGACGCCGACCACACCATCGACATCGTCGCGGCCAACGCCGAGGACGCCCGCCTGCTGGGCTGCCGCCGCGGCGGCCCGCTGCTGCGCGAGCGGCGGCGCACGACCGACCCGACCGGCACGCCGGTGGAGTGGTCCCAGGACCGCTACCTGCCCGGGACGGTGGCGTTCAGCGTGCACAACTCGCTTGCGACGTCGGCGCTTTCGCGGCACGCGCGGGAACTGGACTGAGGTGGAGGGGAGGCCGGGAGTCCTCCCCTTTCTCTTCGTCCGCTACTTCATGAGTGCGGCGAGCAGCGGGCGGTAGTGCTCGAAGTCCGGTACGGACGCACCGGCGACCTTCGCCTGCTCGTCCCAGCGGCGGACGGCCACCGCGTCGACGGCGCCCGGGAGTGCGGCGAACGCGGCGGCCTGGGCGTCGTCCATCGGGCCGCCCTGCACCTTGAGCGTGTACTCGGACGCCTCGGACAGCTGCTCGCGGTAGCCGGGCTCGACCGCGCACAGGTAGCGCTTCGCGGCGACGTGCAGCCGGACGGGTTCGGTGACCTCGGGGCCGAACCACTGCGCCAGCCATTCGGCGCCGCTGTCGCTGTGCCGGTTGTCCTGTCCCTGCATCAAGTCGCGGCCGTGCAAGGTGCCGTGGCTGTGCTCATAAAAGAAATGGCCGACGTCGTGCAGCAGCGCGGCGGCGATCAGGTGCGTCGGTGCTTGGGCGGCCTCGGCGGCAGCGGCGGCCTGGAGCATGTGCTCGGCCATCGTGACCGCCTCGCCCAGGTACTCCCCGGCGCCCTCGCCCGCGAACAGCTCGGCGATCGCGTCCAGGGCGGCGGTGCGGCGGTGCAGCACGGCGAGCGTGGAGGCGAGCGAGTCGAGGTCGGCGTAGCAGCCCTGGAGGTGGCGGTGGCCGTCCTGCTGGAACGCCGTACGGGCGTGCAGGAGGCGGGTGTTGTCGAAGACGAGGCAGTCGCCGGGGCTCAGGCGGAAGGTGAGCTGGAGCTCGGGGCGCAGCGTGATGGCGGCGAAGCGGCGGTAGGCGGTGTAGAAGGCGTCCCGGTCACCGCCGCGCAGCGTGCCGATCGAGCGGTTGTTGAACCGGACCTCGCGGATCCGGCCGAGGGCGTCCACGTCGATCAGCGGACGGTCGGCGCGCAGCTCGGTGCGGCGGTCGCGGAAGACGAACGGGACGGGAGTGCGGGTGAGGACGGCGAAGTCCTCGGGGGCCTCGTCCCGCAGGACGGCGGCGGCCATGAACCCGTCGACGAGGCCCGAGTCGCCGCCCGTGGCGGAGTTCTCCAGGCAGTGGAGGAGCTGGAGGGTCGGCACCGGGTCCCGGTACGGGTTGTCGGTGTGCGGTGCGATGGCGACGCTGGTGAAGGCGAGGTTGTTCGGGTCCGGCTCGACGCGGACGTCGAACAGCTCCCCGTAGTTGGTGGTGCGCACGTACCCGAAGCTCCCGGCGACCTCGCACACCTTTCCCTCCGTGGTCGGCACGTCGCGCAGCACCGCGAACCCGCTGCGCCGGACGGCCGCGAGGACGGCCGCCTGTTCGGCGGGATCGGCCAGGTACGCCTCCCACTCCGCCTCCGGAATCCCGCGCGCGAAGTCCGCCGCGACCCAGAGCCGCTTGTCGGCCTCCGTGCGCCCGTCCCCGTCGCCTTCCTTGCTCAGCCAGGCGAGCGGGTAGCGGGAGCGGTGGCCGTCCGACCAGAGCACCTCCAGGTTCCCGTTCATCTCGCACTGCGCGGCGACCGTGAGGTCCGGCGGCAGGTCGCTGATCTGGAACAGCTTCTGCCCGCTGCGCGGATCGCGGCACTCGGCACACGGGCAGTTGTCGCGCAGCCAGTACGTCGGCAGCTCGGGCATGGCGGGATCTCCTCCTCGACGGCAACCATGGTGCGGAGTTGTATAGCCAACTTCACCCCGTCGCCCGGGAGCCTGCCGCCCCCCGATGAGCACCGCGTGCCCGCCCGGTGAACACCGCGGGAACTGTGCCGGGAGGCCGCGGCCGAAGCCGCTTGCGCGCGCTGGTCCAGACCTGCTCGGATACCCCGGTGAATGATCGACTTCCGAGAGCCGCCGCGCTGGCCGCCCTCGCCGCCCTGGCCGCCGCCTGCACGAGCAGCCCCGTCACCCCCGCCCGGGCGCCGACCGCCGCCATCACCCCCGCGGCCTGGCAGTACCGTCCGCCGTACGAGTTCGACGGCCTGCCCGACGTCCCGGACTCCGCCTTCGTGAAGCTCATCCGCAGCGGCGTCACCAAGGGCGACCTGCCCGCCTCGGCCGTGGGGACCAGCTACATCAGCGCCGATCAGGTCCGCAACATCACCATCCGTGCCATGCCGCAGCACTCCACCGACCCGGCCAAGGCCCTCGACGACCTGATGGCCAGGGAACTCCCCAAACCGGAGCTACGCGCCCGCTTCACGGACACCGACCCGGGCGAGCGCGGCGGCGTGATGCATTGCGGTTCCTTCGTTCCCGACGGCACCACGGTGAGCGCGCTGTGCCTCTGGGCCGACGCCGACATGCTCGGCATCTACGGCGAGTACGCCCGGGGCACGGCGCAGGACGTGACCAAGGCCGCCCAGCATGCCCGCGAGTTCCGCACCCTCGCCGAGGTGCCCTCCTGAATGCCGCGTTACAACTCCAGAACCAAGACGTCATGCTCGGCCGCGCCATCCCACGGGATCGCCGCGCCCACCCGCCGATAGCCCCACGCCCGGTAGGCGGCCTGCGCCGCCGTCGCCTCCGGGCGGCTGTTCAGCATCATGCGTTGGTTCTCAAGCCCGTCCACCAAGACGCGGTGCAACTCGGTGGCTACGCCCCGCCTGCGCCAGGCGGGGCGCACCGCCAGCTCGAAGAGGCCGAAGGTCCGCTTCCCGTCCTCGCGGCGCAGCTCCTCCGGCGCGGGCTCGGTGAGGGTGTCCCACCAGCCCGTGTTGGCGGCCAGTGGGTAGCCGTAGGCCATGCCCACCACCGTCTCGCTCTCGAACGCGATCGCCGCACGGAATCCCCGACGCCGCACCTGCGAACGGAATCGCCGGAACGCCCGCTCCACGTCGGGCGGGCCCTCGCCGTACGGCGGTTCCGCGAAGGCCTCGGCGAACACGGTCTTCAGCTTTTCCTCCAGGAGTGCCGTCTGTGCTCCGTCCAGAACCCTGACCACCACCGTCACGCCGCCTTTCCCTTCTTCGCCGTCACTCCGAACTCCCGCATTTGTTCTACGAAATCCCGTGTCGCTGCCGAATCGATGAGCTCGGCAGAGGCCGCCACGGTTCGTAGCCTCTCAAGCAGCCGGGCAGAGGTCATGCCCTGAGCCGCGTCGGCGCTCGCGCACGCCTCTTCCACCGCGCCGGCCTTCATGAGCACCTCGGCCAGGCGTGCCCGGTACAGCGCTGCATTCCGGCTGTACGTCGGCCCGAGCCGGCCCACGGCGGATCGCAGGAACGGGATCGCGTGGACGGGGCGACCGTTCTCCACGTGCCACGCGGCAGTGGCGTAGTCGACCTCGACTTGGCCGGCGAACGCCGTCCACGGGGGCGCGTCGGTGTCCTTGTCGGACCGGTCGTGCCAGGTCAACGCGGCCTGAACTGGTCGGTGGCCCGCGACTCCCACCTCGACGACACGGTGGAGTGCGCGGCGCTCGCCGCGATGCCGAACGGCCTGATCGCGGTGGCCAACATCAACGACGCGAACACCGTGGTCGAGCTGACCCCGGGTGAGCTGCGGAAGCTCAAGGCCGCATCCCACGCCGAGTCAAGGAGAGCTGCACCATGACGACCTCGCTGCATCGTCTCGTCGCCGATCCGGAGACCTTCCGCAGGGCGTGGCCGGACACGCCGACGGTGTACGACAGGGACGCCGTAGACCTGCAACGCCTCGCCGGTCGCCAGGCGGCCCGCGAGATCCTGGCCGATCCGGACCTGCGGCCGGGGGGTTTCGGGATGGTCCGCGATGGCGTTCTGACCGCAGAACGCGCGGATGCCGATCACCCCACCGACACCTTGGTCCTTAACGGGCTCCACCGCTCGTGGCCGCCGCTGGTGACGTTCTGCAAGGCCCTGTCGACCCAGCTCGGCCACCCGGTCACCGGGAACGTTTATCTGACACCGGCCGGCGGGGCCAGGGGTTTCGGCTGGCACTGGGACTGTCATCACGTCTTCATCGCGCCGGCCGGCAACTTCTCACCGTGTACTGGGCCTTGAAGAAACTGCTGGAGCTCGGTGAGGAATCCGAGCAGCTGCGTGCCGCGATGCCGCCGGACCTCAGTGGACGGGACTTCCTGGACCTCTCGGCGCAGCTGCGTTCGGTGTTGGTGGAGTGGGTGACCAAGCAGCCATCGGAGCCGCCCGCGTTGCGACTCCGGTCTGCTCAGCGGCTTTCGGTGCTGAACCAGGAACCGAAGTAGGGGACGGGCTAACCTCGGAGCGATGCCGAGCAGGAGGATCAGGGCGTGGTCTTTCCCGGCGATGAGTCGCTCTCGGAGTGGTACGCGGCACGAGATGGTCGGTACCGCGCGCCGGGAACCCGGGATGCTCTGGTGCTCATGCCCGAGGATCGTCAGGAGCTGCATCCGTTCCAGGACCTCCAGCGGCTCGTGGTCGAGTGGGACGGGCGTGCCTGGCGGCCGGTGGCCGTCGCGGCCGACTTCTCGGAGGCGTATCCGCTGATCATGCGGCGGGACGGGGAGCTGATCGAGGCACAGGACGATACGCCGGTCGCGTTGCTTCGGAAGGGCACCGGCCGGCACCGTCGGCCGGTGCCGCCGGGTGGCTGACGGCGCCGGCCCGGGCTCGGCTGTTCGGGTGAGGGGGAGTGGGGCGCAGCGCGTTGCACGGCGGGGGAGGGGTGGGGCTGCGGCACTGTCGGGGTGGATTTGTCCCGACGGGTGAGAGGTGGCCGGTATGGCTCATTCCAGGACGACGGCTCCGGCTGGGTCAGGGCATACCGGGCTCAAACGAGAAGTCGGGATGGTCGGGCTGCTCTGGGCCTCGGTCGGGGCGATCATCGGGTCCGGCTGGCTGTTCGGCGCCCAGAAGGCAGCCGTGGCGGCCGGGCCCGCCGCCCTCCTCTCCTGGGGCATCGGCGCGGTGGCGATCATCCTGCTGGCGCTGATCCACGCCGAGCTGGGCGGGCTGTTCCCGGTCGCCGGCGGTACGGCCCGCTACCCCCACTACGCCTTCGGCGGCTTCGCCGGGATGTCCTTCGGCTGGTTCACCTGGCTGCAGGCCGCGACCATCGCGCCGATCGAGGTCCAGGCGATGATCAACTACGCCCGGCACTGGACCTGGGCGGACGGCTTCCTGAACAAGGACCTGACGCTCACCGGCTCGGGCTTCGTGGTCGCGGCCGCACTGATGGCCGTGTTCGTCGCGATCAACTTCCTCGGCGTCCGACTGCTCGCCCACACCAACAGCGTCGCCACCGTGTGGAAGGTCGCCGTCCCGATCCTGGCGATCTTCGCGCTCGGGATCACCGAGTTCCACGGCTCCAACTTCAACATGCGCGGCTTCGCGCCGGACGGTTCCAAGGGCGTGCTCGCGGCGATCAGCACCAGCGGTGTGATCTTCGCATTGCTCGGCTTCGAGCAGGCCATCCAGTGGGCGGGGGAGAGCCGCAACCCCCGCCGGGACATCCCCCGGGCCGTCCTCGGGTCGGTGGTGATCGGCACGGTCGTCTACGTGATGCTCCAGGTGGTGTTCATCGGCGCCCTGCCGCCGTCGACCTTCGCCGGGGGCTGGGGCAAGCTCGACTACCCGGGCATCAGCGGTCCGTTCGCGGGCCTCGCCACCCTGATCGGCCTCGGCTGGCTGGCAACGATCCTCTTCATCGACGCGGTGATCTCGCCGGCCGGCACCGGCCTGGTCTACATCACCTCCAGCTCCCGGGTCACCTACGGCCTGAGCCGCAACGGCTACGCGCCGCCCGCCCTGCAGTACACCGACCGCAACTCGGTGCCCTGGCTGGGCCTGATCATCGCCTGGGTCGCCGGCGTCCTCTGCTTCCTGCCGTTCCCGAGCTGGCAGAAGCTGGTCGGCTTCATCACCTCGGCCGTCGTGCTGATGTACGCGGGCGCGCCGCTGGCCTTCGGCGTGCTGCGCAAGCGGCTGCCGGAGATGGAGCGTTCGTACCACCTGCCCGGCGGCACGATCATCTCGCCGATCGCCTTCGCGGTGGCGAGCCTGGTCATCTACTGGTCCGGCTGGGACACCCTGTGGCGGCTGGGCCTGGCGATCATCATCGGGTACGTGCTGCTCGGCGGGTACTCCGCGTACGCCGCCTCGCAGGGGGTGCCGAACGCGCCGCGGATGGACTTCAAGGCGGGGCAGTGGCTGCCGGTCTACCTGGTCGGGATGGGGATCATCTCCTGGCAGGGCACCTTCGGAGTGGGGGCCAAGGGCAACCTGCCGCTGTGGTGGGACATCGCGGTCGTGGTGGTGTTCGCGCTGTTCATCTACTACTGGGCGCTGGCGGTCGCGCTGCCGAAGGAGGAGATCGAGCGGAACATCCGGGGCGTCGAGGTGGTGGACGCGGGCGGGCACTGAGCGCAGCTGAGAGAAACGGCCCCCGAAGCGATTCGGGGGCCGTTCAGCGTTCCTAGGCGGTCGCGTCCCAGGCCGCCTCGGCTGCCGCCAGGGCCGCGTCGGCGTCGGCCTTCGTGGCCGTCGCGAGGCCGGTCAGGCAGGCGCGGACGGTCTCCAGCGAGGCCGCCGGGCCGTAGTGGTTCACCCGGAGCATGGATGCGGCCAGCGCCCCGCCGCCCGCCTGGACCGGCAGCGCCGGGTCGAGGGCGGCGGCGAGCTCGGCGGCGTGCAGCCCGGCCGGGGTGCGCAGGGTGGTGGCGACCGGCGCCGCGTGGGCGTCCTGGTGCACGTACGGGCTCAGCGTGCCGAGTGCCCGGACGCCCGCCCGGGTGGCCGCGGAGGCGGCGCGGTGGCGGGCGATCACGGCGGGCAGGCCGTCGGCGGCGATCCGGTCCAGGCAGGCGCCGAGCGCGAGCATCTCCAACTGGGCCGGGGCGTGCGGCAGCGTGGTGCGCCCGGCGTCCGTCCAGCGCTCCTTCCAGTCCAGCAGGGACAGGTAGGAGCGGCGCGGGGCGGCCGGGTTGGCGGCGATGCGCTCCCAGGCCCGCTCGGAGACGGACACGGCGGAGACGCCGGCCGGGCCGCCCATCGCCTTCTGGCCGCCGATCACGCAAAGGTCGATGCCCCACTCGTCGGTGAGCAGCGGCTCGGCGGCCACTGAGGCGACCGCGTCGAGCATCAGCAGGGCGCCGTGCTCGCGGACCACGGCGGCGATCTCGGCGACCGGGTTGGTGTTCCCGGTGGCGGCCTCGGCGTGGACCAGGGAGACGAAGTCGATCTCCGGGTGGCTTTCGAGCGCCTCGGCGACCTGCTGGGCGCTCACCGCGCTGTCGAAGGGCACCGCGAGGTCGACGACCTCGGCGCCGCACGAGCGCAGCCAGTTGCCGAAGGTCTGGCCGTACGGGCCGGTGACGATGTTGAGCGCGGTGGAGCCCGGGTGCGCGGCGCCGCGGATCGCGGCCTCCAGGGGCAGCAGCGCCTCGCCCTGGGTGACGATCACGTCCGCGGAGGTGTGCAGCAGCGCGGCCACCTGGTCCTCGATCGCGGCGAACCCGGCGGCGCTGAGCGGGGGGAGGTCGAGGAACGGGCTCACGCGCCCGCCTCGCTTCGCTCGGCAGGGGCGTTCGTCCATACGCGCCTCTTGATGGTTCGCTCGCTTCGCTCGCTCACGGCTGGGGCCTCTCGCGTACGGGTCGTCGGGACGGGAACGAGTCTGCCGCATGCGCGCTGCTTACACGGAACCCGCCCGTCGGTAGAGTGCGGGCCATGAGCGATGGCGCGGTGCTGCACGTCCGGGGTCGGGTGCTGGTCGGTCCGGAGGACGTCCGGGACGAACTCTGGGTGGTGGACGGCCGGGTGAGCTTCACCCGCCCGACCGGCGCCGCGGACGTCCGGACCGTCACCGGCTGGGCGCTGCCCGGCCTGGTCGACGCGCACTGCCACGTCGGCCTGGACGCGCACGGCGCCGTCGACGCCGAGACCAGCGAGAAGCAGGCGCTCACCGACCGCGACGCCGGCACCCTGCTGATCCGCGACGCCGGCTCGGCCGCCGACACCCGCTGGATCGACGAGCGCGAGGACCTGCCGCGGATCATCCGGGCCGGGCGGCACATCGCCCGCACCCGCCGCTACATCCGCAACTACGCGCACGAGATCGAGCCGGGCGACCTCGCCGCCTACGTCCGGGCCGAGGCCCGGCGCGGGGACGGCTGGGTGAAGCTGGTCGGCGACTGGATCGACCGCGAGCACGGCGACCTCACCGCCTGCTGGCCCGGCGACGCGCTGGCCGAGGCGATCGCGGCGGCGCACGAGGAGGGCGCGCGCGTGACGGCGCACTGCTTCGCGGCCGAGTCGCTGCCGGACCTCCTCGCGGCCGGCATCGACTGCGTCGAGCACGCCACCGGGCTGACCGAGGAGCTGATCCCGGCCTTCGCCGAGCGCGGGGTGGCGATCGTCCCGACGCTGGTCAACATCGCGACCTTCCCCGAGCTGGCGGCCGGCGGCGAGGGCAAGTTCCCGGCCTGGGCCGCGCACATGCGCCGCCTGCACGAGCGCCGCTACGACACCGTGGGCGCCGCGCACGACGCGGGGATCCCGATCTTCGTCGGGACGGACGCGGGCGGCTCGCTCGCGCACGGCCTGGTGGCGGACGAGGTGGCCGAGCTGGTCAAGGCCGGTCTGAGCCCGAACGAGGCGCTGTCGGCGGCGAGTTGGGGCGCGCGGGAGTGGCTCGGGCGCCCCGGCCTGGTGGAGGGCGCATCGGCGGACCTCGTGGTGTACGACGAGGACCCGCGGGCCGACGTCCGGGTGCTGGCCGCACCCCGCACGGTGGTGCTGCGCGGCCGCCCGGTCGGCTGAGCGCCACCATGATCATCCGCTGAACGGGCTGTCGGCGTAGGCCGATAGGGTGGCGACCATGGCACCGCGTCCACTTCACGAGATCGTCGAGCCCGGCTGGGCGACCGCCCTGGCGCCCGTCGCCGGCCAGGTCGCCGCGATGGGCGACTTCCTGCGCGCCGAGCTGGCCGCAGGCCGCACCTACCTGCCCTCCGGGCCGAACGTGCTGCGCGCGTTCCAGCAGCCGTTCGCCGACGTGCGGGTGCTGATCGTCGGGCAGGACCCGTACCCGACCCCCGGGCACGCCGTCGGGCTGAGCTTCTCGGTCGGCCCCGAGGTGCGGCCGATCCCGGCCAGCCTGATCAACATCTTCCAGGAGTACGGGACGGACCTCGGCCTCCCGCAGCCGTCCAACGGCGACCTCACCCCGTGGACGCAGCAGGGCGTCCTGCTGCTCAACCGCGCGCTGACGACGGCGCCGCGCAAGCCCGCCGCGCACCGCGGCAAGGGCTGGGAGGAGGTCACCGAGCAGGCGATAAGGGCGCTGGTGGCGCGCGGTGGCCCGCTGGTGGCGATCCTGTGGGGCCGCGACGCCCGGAACCTGCGGCCGCTGCTCGGCGAGGTCCCGGCGATCGAGTCGGCGCACCCGAGTCCGTACTCGGCGAACGGGGGCTTCTTCGGCTCCCGGCCGTTCAGCCGGGCCAACGACCTGCTGGCGCGCCAGGGTGCGCAGCCGGTGGACTGGCGACTGCCGTAGCAGGTTCACGTCGACGCGGAGCGCCGATCTCACTCCAACGGGTGAAATGACGTTCTGTGTGACTCATGTGACGGATCGTTTGAGAAGACTGGCGGCTCATCGTTTCAGTCGCGTGGGAGTTCCGCCATGTCATCTCGCCGAATCGTTTCCGCAGTCGCCGCCTCGGTGGTCTGCACCATGCTCACCGTCCCGTCGGTCCAGGCGGCGGAGCCGACCCCGTCGCCCGGCAAGGCGCGCGCCGTCACCGCCGAGCTCGCGCTGGACGTCAGCCTGCTGAACAAGGCGGTGGACGTCCCGGTGAACATAGCGCTGAACAAGGTGGAGACGCCCGCGCAGCGCGAAGGCTCGGTGCTGACCGCGAAGGTCGACGGGGTCGACCAGCAGGGCCCGGTCACGCTGGTCAAGGCCGACGTCGGCAAGTCGGTGACGCGCTCCGACGCCAAGGGCACGGCCGCCTCCGTCCAGCTGGTCAACGCCGACGTGCACGCCCCCGGGCTGCCGGCCACCGCGCTGCTCGGCCTGGAGGCGATGAGCGCCGAGGCGACGTGTCCGGTCGACGGGCAGCCGACCGCGAACGTCGTCGCGCCCGCGAAGCTCACCGTCCTCGGCAAGCCGGTCACCGTCGGCCTGTACGCGCCGACCACGGTGGACGTGCCGCTGGTCGGCAGCGTCTCGGTGGAGTTCTCCAAGCGCACCACGACCTCGACCACGGCCGCCGCCTCGGCGCTGGAGGTGCAGGTGGCGGTGAACCCGCTGAACCTGAACGTCGCCAAGGTCACCGGGAAGATCACCGTCGCCTCGGTCAGCTGCGAGAAGCCGACCCCGCCGGCCACGCCGACCGGCCCGGCCACGGCCACGCCGACCCCGGCGCCCACCACGGACGCGCCCACCGGCGCGCCCACCGTCCAGCCGGCGGCCGACACCACCACGGGCGCCGCCGGTGCGCACGCCGCCTCCGCGCGGCCGGCCGCCGGCCTGGCCGTGTCCGGCGGCAGCAGCGCCACCGGACCGCTCGCGGCCGGGGCCGCCGCCCTCCTGGCGGGCGGGACGGCGGCCGTGTGGGCCACCCGACGCCGCCGCGCCACTCACGCGCGCCGCCACTGACCGGGGACCCGGGGCACTCGTGGAAGCGGGAGTGCCACCCCCGGCACTCCCGCACCGTGACCGTGTCAACGCGGACGGTTGGTTCACATGCGCGTTACACGAGAGGAACAACCGGGAAACGGCGACTTGCGACGCTACGCGGGCACCCACCACCCAGCAATGCGAGGGACACCGCTGTGGCAATCAAGGCCGAGTACATCTGGATCGACGGCACCAAGCCGACCGCGAAGCTCCGCTCCAAGACCCGCGTGCTGGCGAACGCCGACAAGATCCCGACCTGGGGCTTCGACGGCTCGTCGACCAACCAGGCCGAGGGCCACGCGTCCGACCGCGTGCTGGAGCCGGTGAAGGTCGTCAAGGACCCGATCCGCGGTGGTGACAACATCCTGGTGCTGTGCGAGGTCCTGGAGACCGACGGTGCCCCGCACGAGTCCAACACCCGCTCGCTGCTGCGCGAGGTCGCCGAGAAGTACGCGGCCCAGGAGTCGATCTTCGGCATCGAGCAGGAGTACACCTTCTTCAAGGGCTCGCGTCCGCTCGGCTTCCCCGAGGGCGGCTTCCCGGCCCCGCAGGGCGGCTACTACTGCGGCGTCGGCGCCGAGGAGGTCTTCGGCCGCGAGATCGTCGAGCTGCACCTCGACCGCTGCATCGACGCCGGCCTGGCGATCTGCGGCATCAACGCCGAGGTCATGCCCGGCCAGTGGGAGTTCCAGATCGGCCCGGTGGACGCCCTGACCGTCTCCGACGACCTGTGGATCGCCCGCTACCTGCTCTACCGCACCGCCGAGGAGTTCGGCATCGACGCCACCCTGGACGCCAAGCCGGCGCGTGGCGACTGGAACGGCGCGGGCGCCCACACCAACTTCTCCACCAAGGCGATGCGCGAGGGCTACGAGGCCATCATCACCGCCTGCGAGTCGCTCGGCGCCTCCCAGGAGAAGGTCCTGGAGCACGTCAACCAGTACGGTGACGACATCCAGTCCCGTCTGACCGGCAAGCACGAGACCGCCCCGTGGAACGTCTACAGCTACGGCGTCTCCAACCGCGGTGCCTCCGTCCGCATCCCGTGGCAGGTCGAGGTGGAGCAGAAGGGCTACATCGAGGACCGCCGCCCGAACGCGAACGTCGACCCCTACGTCGTCACCCGCCTGCTGATCAACACCTGCTGCGAGGCCCTGGAGAAGGCCGGCCAGGTCTGATCGGGCCCCCAGCGCACGTACGGCCGCAGGCCCTTCCCCACCACGGGGAAGGGCCTGCGGCCGTTGGCGTCCGGGACGATACTGGTGGTGTGACCGATGCCTTCCACCCCGATCTGCCGGCCGCGGCGAAGGTCCACCACGTTCCCGCGGGCAGCCTCGACGACGCGACCACCCAGAGTGCGGGGATGCGCCGGCTGGCCGCGATCAGCGGCGCCAGGGTCGGCGCCGAGCGGCTCTGGATGGGCCAGTCGCACGTCGCACCCGGCGTCTCCTCCGGCAACCACCACCACGGCGACTCCGAGTCGGCGATCTACGTGGTGAGCGGGCGGCCCGAGTTCGTCTTCCTCGGGGAGGACGGCGGGGAGCGGCACATCCGCACCGGGCCGGGCGACTACGTCTTCGTGCCGCCGTTCCTGCCGCACCGCGAGGAGAACCCGAGCCCGGACGAGGACGCGGTGATCGTGATCGCCCGCTCGACGCAGGAGGCGATCGTGGTCAACCTGCCGGAGCTGTCCGTGTACCGGCCCGGGTAGGCGCCGGCACACGGACGACCGGTCGGTGCGTCAGGCCAGGTTCCACTTCTGGTTGGCGGCGCCGTTGCACGTCCAGAGCGAGACGGCGGTGCCGTTGGCGGTGCCGCCGCGGGTGACGTCGATGCACAGGCCGGACTGGACGCCGACCACGGTGCCGTCGGCGTTGAGGCGCCACAGCTGGTTCGCGCCGCCGTTGCAGTCGTAGATCTCGACGGCGGTGCCGGGGGCGGTCTGGCCGCCGTACGCGTCCAGGCACTTGGTGCCGCCGTAGACGG
The DNA here is from genome assembly GCF_040683475.1 of Kitasatospora sp. NPDC093558. Taxonomy (NCBI): domain Bacteria; kingdom Bacillati; phylum Actinomycetota; class Actinomycetes; order Kitasatosporales; family Streptomycetaceae; genus Kitasatospora; species Kitasatospora sp. NPDC093558. The sequence continues at coordinate 14,968 of NZ_JBFBDY010000050.1, forward strand.
TCAGCTGGCCGGCGGGCGAGTACGTCCACTGCTGGTTGGTGCCGCCGTTGCAGTCCCACAGGTCGGGCTGGGTGCCGTTGGCCTGGCTCGCGTAGGGCAGGTCCAGGCAGCGGCCCGACTGGGCGCCGAGCAGCGCGCCGGTGCGGGACCACTGCTGGTTGGACGCGCCGGAGCAGGTCCACAGGGCGATGCCGGTGCCGTTGGCGGTGGCGGCCCGCGGTATGTCGATGCACAGGCCGGACTGGAGACCGGTGACGGTGCCGTCGGCGTTGAGCCGCCACTGCTGGTTGGCGCCGCCGTTGCAGTCCCAGATGTCTATCGCCGTGCCGGGCGCCGTCTGGTTGTTGAAGGCGTCCAGGCACTTGGCGCCGCCGAAGGCGGTCACCTGGCCGGCCGCGGTGTAGGTCCACTGCTGGTTGCCGCCGCCGTTGCAGTCCCAGATGTCCGGGCGGGTGCCGTTGGTCTGGTTCGCGAACGGCACGTCCAGGCAGCGGCCGGAGCCCGCCCCGCGCAGCACGCCCGCGCTCGGCGTGGGCGGCTGGGTGCACGGCCCGGCGGCCGGGGCGCCCGCCACGTCGGAGGCCTTCAGGAAGGCCAGCCGGTGGTTGTAGCGGATCGGGTAGTAGGTGTCACAACCGACCACCAGGGTGCGGTCGTTGGGGGCGCTGCCGTCGATGTTCTGCCCGTAGTAGTAGTCGGACTGCACCGGGGTCGCGCTCGCCGAGACGTAGGACTGCCCGGCCGGGACGGTGGCGTTCAGCGGGGCGACGGTCTGCGCGGTGATCGCGGGGTACGGGAGGTAGGCGGAGGCCTCGGGGTAGCTGCGCCCGTACACCGGGATGGAGGCGGCGCCGGACTTCGGGGTCAGCAGGGTCTGGCCGGGCCGGTTGTCGGCCGTCGCGCTCTGCCCGCCGGGGTTGTAGAACCAGGCCTTCTGGCCGCCGTACCAGATGGCCGTCCAGTCGCCGCTCAGGTCGGCGACGACGTAGGAGGCGCCGGTGACGGCCTTGTCGCTCCAGTCGGAGGCGTTGGTGGAGCCGCCGTTCAGCAGCGCGGCGCTCGGGTCCGGGCTGGTGCGCAGGTAGACGAAGTTCTCCGGGCGGTCGGTGGTGCCGCTCACCGGGGGCTGGTTGGTGGCGTCGAAGGCCGGGGTGATGGTGACCTTGCCGCCGACCGTCAGCTGGCCGCCGATGCCCGTCTTGAGCCCGGCGCCGAGCAGGTCCATGTAGTGCGACCAGTCCCAGAACGTGCCCGGGTCCCAGTGCATGCCGGCGACGTTCGCCTGGAGCGGGCCGGGGACGTCGTCGTGGCCGATGATGTGCTGGCGGTCGAGCGGGATGCCGAACCGGTTCGCCAGGTAGCCGACCAGCGTGGCCGACGACTGGTAGAGCTGCTCGGAGTACCAGGTCGGGCGGTCGGTCGGGAAGGCGTAGCCCTCGTGCTCGACGCCGATGCTGTGCATGTTGACGGTCTTGTTGCCGGCGTGCCAGGCCACGTTGTTGGTGTTGACCAGCTGGGTGACGTGACCGTCCGACGAGCGCACCATGTAGTGGGCGCTGGCCTGGTTGCTCGGGTTCTGGAACGCCGCGATCGAGCCGGTGAAGCCGCCCTCGGTGTCGTGGATGACGATGTACTGGATCCGGTCGCCGTCGTCCGGGCGGTTGGCCTTGGTGTAGTTGCCGAAGGACGTCGGGTCGCTCGCGTTGGTGAGCGCGTACGCGGCGGGCTGGAAGTCGCAGCCGAGGGAGGCCGGGCACTCGATGGTGCCGTCGGCGGTCGCCGCGGCGGGGGTGGCCGTGGTGGTGGCAGCCGCAGTGGTGTCGGCCGCCGTCGTGACGAACGCGGCGCGGGTCGCCGTCCGCGGGGCCGCCGGGGCCGCCGCGCCGGACCGGGCCGCCGTGGACGGGACGTTCAGGACCCGGACCGGCGCGAGGGTGACGGTCTCGCCCTCGGCGGTCTGCCGCGAGACGCCCTTGCGCAGCGTGTCGAACACCCGGTCGGCGAACGGGTTCGCCGCGCCCGCGTCACCGGAGCGGCTGAACCTGGCCACCGCCTGGTACCAGGCGCTCGGGTCCGCCGAGGCGGCCCGTCCGCTCTGCTTCAGCGACTCCTTCTGGTACTCGGCCAGCAGCGCCGCACCGCCGCGGACGCTCTGCGCGGTGTCACGCTTGAGGTCGTCCGCCGGACGGTGGATCAGCGCCGCCGCCGCGTCGAGGGTGTGCAGCTCGGGGCCGTCCTCGACGGCGGGCGCGGTGGGCGTGCCGGAGACCGGCCGCGGCGGGGCGTCGTCACCGCGGCCGTCGGCCGTGTCGGGCCCGGGACCGGCGGCCAGCGCCGCGCGGACGGCGGCGACGTCGACCTGGGTCAGGCCCATGACGTTGTAGTTGCCGGTGGTGCTCGGCGCACCCTGGTGGGAGTCCCAGCGCGTCTCCTGGAAGGAGAGCGCGAGCAGGACGCCCTCCGGCACCTGGAACTCGGCGGCCGCGGCCCGGAACTGCTCCTGCAGCGAGCCCGGCGCGGGGGTGGCGGCCGAGGCCGGGGCGAACCCGAAGGCCGTGCCGGCCAGCACGGTGGCCACGGCGGCGCCGAGGGCGCGCCGGCCGCGCGGGGCGAGCGGACGCTGTGCCGCTCTCGGTATGGAAATCAACGGAGTCTGCCGACCTTACGCTCTGTCCGATGGAGGCCCCGGGAGGTTGTTTCGGGACCGCCGCGACGCTAGCACCCCGGGACCGGAAACCCGGTAGTCAACCCGGCCGTCGGCGGTCAGGATGAACAGGTATGACGCCCCTTCTGCTCATCGACGTCGACGGACCCCTCAACCCCTACGCCGCGCCCGGGGAGCAGCGCCCGGACGGCTACGACACCCACCACGTCCTGCCCGACTCCTGGGTGGCCCGCCGGCGGCCCGCGCCGGGCGAGGAGGTCGAGCCGCTGCGGGTGTGGCTCAACCCGCTGCACGGGCCCGAGCTGCTGTCCCTGCCGTACGAGCTGGTGTGGGCCACCACGTGGATGGACGAGGCGAACACCTTCATAGGCCCGCGCATCGGCCTGCCCGAACTCCCGTACATCCGCTGGACGGAGGTCTTCCGCGAGGACCCGGACGGCCTGCACTGGAAGACCAGGGACCTCGTCGCCTGGGCGGACGGCCGCCCGTTCGTCTGGCTGGACGACGAGCTCGGGCCGCAGGACATCGAGTGGATCGCCGCCCACCACCCCGGCCCGGCCCTGCCGCTGTGGGTCGACCCCCGGGCGGGGCTCGGGGAGCTGCACTTCGCGGCGCTCCGGGAGTGGGCCGAGGACGAGGAGTGAGCGGGCGCAACGGCGCGGACGGCGCGGGGACGGTCGTCGGCACGGTGGAGCGCCTGCGCCGGTACCCGGTGAAGTCGCTGCTGGGCGAGGAGTTGCCGAGCGCGGAGGTCACCGGGCGCGGCCTCGCGGGCGACCGGGTCCGCGCCCTGCGCGACGTCGGGACGGGCCGGATCGCCAGCGCCAAGCACCCGCGGCTCTGGGCCGGCCTGCTCGCCTTCACGGCCGGGACCGGGGCGGACGGCACAGTGGCGATCACCGGCCCGGACGGGCGGGACGTGGACGAGGCCGGGCTGTCGGAGGCGCTCGGCCGGAAGGTGACGCTGGTCGCCGAACGCCCGGCCGGGGCGACGATCGAGCGGGCCGTGCCGGAGGAGGTGCTGGCCCGCGGGATCGACGAGGAGGTCGCCTTCACCGTCAACGAGCTGGGCCGGGCCGCGCCGGACGGGACGTTCTTCGACTTCGCGCCGCTGCACCTGCTGACGACCTCGACGCTCGCCGCCTCGGGAGGGGAGGCCGAGCGCTACCGGCCGAACGCCGTGATCCGCACCCGCGGCACCGGCTACGTCGAGAACGCCTGGGTGGGGCGGGAGTTGGGCATCGGGCTGAGCCTGCGCCTGCGCGTCCTGGTGCCGACCCCGCGCTGCGCCGTGCCGACGCTGCGGCACGGCCCGCTGCCGCGCAGCGCGGACGCCCTGCGGGTGCTCGCCGCCGAGAACCGGCGGGTGCCGCTGGAGGGCATGCCGGAGCTGCCCTGTGCGGGCGTGTACGCGCAGGTGCTGGCGCCGGGGCGGATCGCGGTGGGGGACGTCGTCACGCTGCGGTGAGGCGGGCCTCCTCCGCGCCGTGTTCGGTCAGGCCTCGCCGAGCACGGCCGCGAGCGCGTCCAGGAAGCGGTCGGTCGTCGGCTCGTCCCGGACGGCGATCCGCAGCCACTCCTCGCCCAGCCCCGGGAAGGTGTCCCCGCGCCGGACGGCGAAGCCGTGCGCCCGCAGCCGCTCCCGGACGGCGGCGGCGCCGGGCAGCCGGACCAGGACGAACGACGCGGCCGGGTCCCCGTGCACCCGGACGGACGGGAAACCGGCCAGCCCCTTCAGCAGGTTCGCGCGCCACAGGGCGAGTTCGGCCGCCGCCTCCTCCGCCTCGGCCAGCGCCGCTGGCGTGCTGCACGCCTCAGCGGCGGCCAGCGCCGGGGTGGAGACCGGCCAGAGCGGCTGCGCCGCGCCGAGCTCGGCGATCAGCGGCGCGGGCCCGAGCACGTAGCCGATCCGCAGTCCGGCCAGGCCCCAGGTCTTGGTGAGGCTGCGCAGCACGACCACCCGGCCGGGCAGGTCCCGGATGGCGGCGAGGGACTCGCGCTCGCCGGGCACGGTGTCCATGAACGCCTCGTCCACCACGAGGGTGCGCCCGGGGCGGGCCAGGGCGGCGACGGCGTCGGCGGGGTGCAGGACGGAGGTCGGGTTGGTCGGGTTGCCGAGGACGACGAGGTCGGCCTCCTCGGGGACGGCGCCCGCGGTGAGCCGGAAGCCGTCCTCGGGCGACAGCAGTGCCCGGTGTACCTCGTGCCCGGCGTCGCGCAGGGCCGCCTCGGGCTCGGTGAACTGCGGGTGGACGACGGTGATGTGACGTGGCGTCAGCACGCGTGCGAGCAGGACGAACGCCTCGGCGGCGCCGGAGGTGAGCAGCACCTCGCCGACCGGTCGCCCGTGCCGCGCGGCGACGGCCGCCCGCGCGGTCGTCTGGTCCGGGTAGGCGGCCAGGTCGCCGAGCGTGGCGGCGAGGCGCTCGCGCAGCCAGGGCGGGGGAGTGCCGGTGCGGACGTTGACGGCGAGGTCGACCAGGCCGAGCCCGTCGGCGCGCACCTCGGCGTCGCCGTGGTGGCGGAGGTCGGGTTCGGCGGGGCTCACGCGGGGGCTCCTTCGGGTACTGCCGGGGGGCCGGCGGGCAGGCCGGGAACGCGGAGGACGTCGTACGGGCCTGGCGGCACGCTCAGCGCGGCGCCGTCGCCGAGGGCCACGAGGGCCACGGCGTGGCCGTGCGAGGCCAGGGTGGCGGCCGCGCCGGCGCTGTCCTCCGTCGCGATCCGCCGGGTGGCGGGGCGCAGCAGCCCGGCCGCCGCGGCGATCGCGTCCGGCGGGCCCACCACCGCGGAGACGCTCCGCAGCGTCTCCAGCGCACGCGGCACGAGCAGGTCGTGCGGCCCGGGGCCGAGGCCGACCAGCGTCAGCCGTCCGCGCAGCGCCGTACGGGCGATCGCGATCGTCGCGTGGGCCGACTTCCGCTTGGCGACGACGAGTTCGCCGCCCGGCGCGCTCGCCAGTGCCGCCGCCTCGGCGACGCTCGCGGTGCCGACGGCGGCGCCGACCGCGGCGGAGGGGTTCGGCACCGGGACGGCGGCGAGCGCGTCCGCCGGGTGCTCGTCCACCGGTGGCCGGCCGAGGCACCAGTGGGCCCAGTTGACGGCGGGGTGGTCGCCCTTGCCGGCGACGGTGGCGAGGCGGGAGATCGACTGGCGGGACAGTCCGGTCTCCCGCAGGACGTCCATGAGCAGCCGCATCACCTCGGTGTGCTCGGTGGCGCTGCCCGCGCCGATGCCGAGGACGAGCGTGCGGGGGAGCACCGTGAGGTCGCTGTCGGGGTCGTCCGGGTCCTGCGGGTCGGGGATCCGCAGGACCGGTTCTTCCGTGGGGGCCGCCGTGGGGACGCCGGCCGCGGCCCCGGGGCCGAGGAGGGCCTGCCGGGTCAGCTCGGCGAGCGCGGTCTCGCGCGGGTCCCGGCGGTTCGTGAACACCGGCTGGACACCGAGGACGGCCGCGACCTCCCAGGCCAGCTCCGCGGTGGCGGGGTCGCTGCTCACCGGGATCACGTACCGGCGCAGGGGGTCCACGCAGAGCAGGCCCTTGTCCCTGGTGCTCGTGGGGCCCGCGTAGTCGAGCAGGCGGACGGTCCCCGGGAGGGGTGCGACGCAGATCACGAACTCGCACTCGTGGAGCGCCAGTTGGACCGCCTCGGGCGGGCCGAAGCAGTTGCCGACCGAGGCCCGGTAGACCTTGCTGCTGTCCGGCCAGGCGGCGTGCAGTTCGGCGGCGAGCGCCCGCACCGCCCCGTTGACGGCGACCAGCCCGATCACGTCCCGCTCCTCAGCTCGCCCCTTGACCGGGATTTGACCCGACTTCGAGTCGACCCCGTCCGGCCCCGCCCCACGGCCAAAAGCCCAGGTGATCCCACCACGCCCGGCCGGAATGGGTCAATCGCCGGCGGCTGTGACGTCGGCGGGGCGGTCCGCGCGGGGGCGGCAGCTGTTCGTCTGTTCTTCATTTGTCTTGTGCGGTACACGACACCGCGGCGATCCTACTGTTTTCGGCGCTCAACCCCCATCAAGCCCGAAGCACATTCAACGCCCGGAGGACCCCCATGGCCTTCGCACGACTCCGCACGCCCGGCACTCCTCGCCGCCGCACCCTGACCGCCCTCGCCGCCGCCCTCGGCCTCTCGGCCGGCTCGCTCGGCCTGTGGGCCGCGACCGGCGACGCCGCGGCCGACACCGTCGCCGCCCTGCCGGCGCCCGACCACATCGTGGTCGTCGTCATGGAGAACCACGCCTACTCGCAGGTGATCGGCAGCTCCAACGCGCCCTACATCAACAACACCCTCGTGGCCGGCGGCGCGACGCTGACCCAGTCCTACGCACTCACCCACCCCAGCCAGCCCAACTACTACATGCTGTTCTCGGGCAGCACCCAGGGCATCACCGACGACAGCTGCGTCGACGTCGGCACCATGCAGGCGCCCAACCTGGGCTCCGAACTGCTGGCCGCCGGCCAGACGTTCGCCAGCTACAACGAGGGCATCCCCGCCGTCGGCGCCACCGACTGCCGCGTCGACAACTACGCGCAGAAGCACAACCCCTGGTTCGGCTTCGGCAACGTCCCGACCTCCAGCGCGTACGGCATGGACGCCTTCCCGGCGGACTTCACCACCCTGCCCAAGGTGTCGTTCGTCGTCCCGGACCTCTGCAACGACATGCACGACTGTTCGGTCGGCACCGGCGACTCCTGGATCCAGACCAACCTCGCCGCCTACGCGGACTGGGCCAAGAGCCACAACAGCCTGCTCGTCATGACCTTCGACGAGGACAACAAGCTCTCCGGCAACCGCATCCCCACCGTGCTCTACGGCGCGCACGTCGCCCCGGGCAGCAGCACCTCCACCAGCTACAACCACTACGACGTGCTGCACACCCTGGAGGACCTGGCGGGCGTCAACGCGCACGCCGGCAACTCCGCGAGCGCGAACGACATCACCGGCATCTGGAACTGACGCCCGTGTACGTCGCGGAATCCCGCAGCTCGAAGGCTCCCGCCGCCCCGGCCGACGCGCCGGGGCGGCGGGGCGCCGCCCTGCGCGCCGTGCCGGGGGCCGTCCTCGCCCTCGGCACCGTCAGCCTGGTCACCGACGTCTCCTCGGAGATGGTCAGCGCCGTCCTCCCGCTCTACCTGCTGACCGGGCTCGGCCTCTCGCCGCTCGGCTTCGGGCTGCTGGACGGCATCCAGAACGGCTTCAGCGCGCTCGTCCGCCTCGCCGGCGGCCACCTCGCCGACCGGCGCGGCGCCGACGGCGCGGCCCGGCACAAGGCCGTCGCGGCCGTCGGCTACGGCCTCTCCGCGCTGTGCAAGCCGCTGCTGCTGTTCGCCCACACCGTGCCCCTGATCGGCGCCGTCATCGCCGTCGACCGCACCGGCAAGGGCCTGCGCACCGCCCCGCGCGACGCGATGATCTCGCTCGCCACCGACCCCGCCCACCGCGGCCGGGCGTTCGGCGTGCACCGCGCGATGGACACGGCGGGCGCGCTGCTCGGGCCCCTCACCGCGTTCCTGGTCCTCCGCCTCGCCGGCGGCCCAATGCTCGCGGACGGCGGCGAACGGCACGGCTACGACGCGGTGTTCACCGTCAGCGCGTGCGTCGCGGCGCTGGGCGTGCTGGTGCTGCTGCTGTTCGTGCCGAACCGGCTCACCGGCGACGCGCCTGCGGGCGCCGCCCCCTCCCTGCGCGACGGCCTCCGGCTGCTGCGGCTGCCCGGGCTCCGTCGGCTCACCGTCTGCGCCGTCCTGCTCGGACTGACCACCGTCAGCGACTCGTTCGTCTACCTGCTCGTCCAGCGCCGCCTCGGCCTGTCCATCAACCTGTTCCCGCTGCTGCCGCTCGGCACCGCCGCCGCCTTCCTCCTGCTCGCCGTTCCCATGGGCCTGCTCGCCGACCGGATCGGCCGCCGCACGCTGTTCCTCGCCGGGCACGGGCTGCTGCTCCTCGCGTACGGGCTGCTGCTCTCGCCGCTGCGCGGACTGCCCGCGGTGATCTGCGTCCTCGTCCTGCACGGCTCCTTCTACGCCGCCACCGACGGCGTGCTCGCCGCCGCCGCGGCCGACGCCGTGCCCGCCGAGCAGCGCGGCGCCGGCCTCGCCCTCGTCGGCACCGGGCAGGCGCTCGCCCGGTTCGCCTGCTCGCTGCTGTTCGGCGCGCTGTGGAGCGCGACCGGCGGCACCACCGCGCTCGCGTGGTCGGCGGGGGCGCTCGCCCTGTGCGTCGCCGGCGCGGCCGTCGTGCTCCGCGAACCCGCCCGTGAGAGGTCCTCGTGAACCAGCCCCTCCAGAACCGGTCTTCCGAGGACGAGCCGTTCGCGGATCAGCCCCACCGGGGCCTCAAGAACCGGACCAGGGTGCTCATCCTGGTGGTCGCCGTCCTGCTCCTCGGCTCGGTCGGCACCGGCGCCGTCCTGTTCGCCGCCGACCGCACCGCCCGCCACGACCGGGCCCAGACCGGCGGCCCGGCCGTCGCGCCCGGGCCGGTGTCCCTCCAGGCCACCTCCGCCGGCCGGCAGCTCGTCTTCCGCAACATGGCGTGGGGCCCGCACCGCGACGAGCTCACCACCGTCCCGGCCGACCGCGCCGACGGCCCGCGCACCGCCTCCGGCGTCAAGTGCCTGCGCTTCCACGCCGCAGCCGGCACCGGCATCTGCCTCCAGGCCGAGCACGGCGCCCTTGAGGACACCTACCGCGCCGTCGTCCTCGACGACCACCTCAAGGAGCAGCGCTCCTTCCCCGCCGCCGGTATCCCCACCCGCGCCCGCGTCTCGCCATCCGGCCACTTCGCCGCCTGGACCGTCTTCGTCAGCGGCGACTCCTACGCCGGCACCGACTTCTCCACCCGCACCTCGATCGTCGATGTCCGCGATTGGAACCTCCGCGAGAACCTGGAGACCTTCGACGTCATCAAGGACGGCCGGCCGTTCCGGGCGCACGACATCAACATCTGGGGCGTCACCTTCGCCGACGACGACACCTTCTACGCGACCCTCGCCTCCGGCGGAACCACCCACCTCGTCCGCGGCGACCTCACCGCCCGCACCCTCACCACCCTCCACGACGACGTCGAGTGCCCCTCGCTCTCCCCGGACGGCACCCGCGTCGCCTACAAGAAGCGCGTCCCCGGCCTGCCCGCCGACTCGCCCTGGCGGCTCTACGTCCTCGACCTCGCCACCATGACCGAGACCGCCACCGCCGAGCAGCGCAACATCGACGACCAGGCCGTGTGGACCGACACCGGCACCCTCCTGTACGCCCTCCCCGGCGACTACGGCGCCGACCTGTGGAGCGTCCCGGCCGACGGCACCGGCGCCGCCCGGCGGGTCACCCAGGCGGCGGTCGCCCCCGCCTACGTGGGGTGACCGTCCGGGGGAGCGGAACTCTCGAGTACAGTCCCTCGTCGAGCACGGTGACGGCCTGATCGAACGGGGGAGCGACAACGGTGGACGGAATCCCACCCGAGCGCGTGGTCACCGACTCCTGGCCGGCCCTGCACGGCCGCCCGGTGCTGCGCCGCACCGTCGCCGTGAGCCTGGTGCTGTTCGTGTCCGTCGCGGCGGCCCTGCTCGTCCGGGGCGTCAACACGCTCACCCTGGGCGGCGGCGGCCGCGAGACCGACCGCGACCGCGCCGAACGCCTGGCCGGCCTCCACCCCTCCCAGCACCCGGGTGCGGGCCGGGCCTTCGTCCCCGTCGGCTCCGTCTACACCCATGCGCCCGACGGGTCCGCCGTCGCGTACCTGCACTACCGCGTCGCGGGCGGCAAGGACGTCGGCCTGGCCGACTTCCTGCGCGCCTACGACCTCCCGGACCCCGGCCCCGCCGCGCCACTCCCGCCCGACCTCTCCACGGCCCTCGGCGGCAACGAACCGACGGCGGCCCCGGAGCTGCCGGAGGCGTCGCCCGCGTCGGC